>JAYTEN010000136.1:0-6901 GCA_043735145.1 Gemmatimonadota bacterium
CCACCACCGCTCGGTCTCCATCGCGCCGCCGAACCACAGGTGCAGCGTCTCGTGAAAGAGATCATGGGTGCGCCCCACCTCGAGCACCTCGCTCGGCTCCCAGACCAGGCCGACGCTGGCCTTGCCCTGGAGGCTCCCGCTGGTGCGGCCCTTGCGGCCCGCGTCACTGGTGTAGGTGACGAGCGGCTGCGGAACCGGACCGAGCAGCGCGGCGGAGCCGCCGAGGCTCGCGGTGATCGCGGCGGTGAGGGCCGAGTCGGTGAAGTAGCGCGATCCACGGATTGCCAATTGCCAGGTCGCGCGGCCGAGCGCGCCGCGGTAGTAGCGGAAATCGGGCGCCGACGCGAGCGTTGCCCCGAGCAGATCATCGCCGTCGGCGGGAAAGAAATCGTCGCCACGCGACTGCCAGCCGCTGATGGTGCGCCAGCGATCCGGAGCGATGACGTGCACGATGATGAGTGGATAGTCGCGGCCGGTCTTGCGATACGCGGTCGGGTCGGGAGCGACGAAGACGCTCCGGGTGACCGCATAGAGGCGCAACGAGTCCATTCCCGAGCCGGTGGAGCTCTCGGGCGCCTTCCGGTGCAGGTCGAGCCGGTAGCGAAAGCGCACCGGGCCGCCGGTCGGCACGTTCAGCGTCCATCCGTTGCCGCTACGACTGGTTTCGAGGGGATGGCCTCGATCATCGGAAACAGCCAGACCGTTCACCAGGGTACCCGCGGGTCCGGCGGCCGGAGGGGCGGCCAGCGACAGGATGCCGGCGGCATTGCCGGTCAGCCGGGCTTCGATGGTGAGATGGGGATCCTGGGGGATGACGGCGACATTGTAGACCAGCGTGTCGCGCGGCGCCTGAGCGGGAAGAGGCGCCGCGACCGCGATCGCGACGCCCAGGGCGCCCGCCAGGCGCGCTATACTTGCACGAGTGCTAGCTGACGTAGTCGATTCCCGGGGTCACGTGCCGAACGCGATCGCTCACAACGCCAAAGCTACCATGAAGAACTTCGTCCGGGCCACCCTGCTGCTGATGCTTTCTGCGCCGTCGGTGCGCGCCCAGAGCGCCGCTGACATCGTCGTCTACGGCCGCGTGTGGACCGGCGATCCGACGCGGCCGTGGGCCGAGGGGGTGGCGGTGCAGGGCGAGCGCATCGCCGCGGTCGGCTCGCGCCGGCAGATGCTGGCCTATGTCGCGCGCACCACGCGCATCATCGACGGCGGCCGCAACCTGGTCACGCCGGGATTCGGCGACGCCCACACCCATTTCCTGGCCGGCGGATTCCAGCTGATCTCGGTGGACCTGCGTGACGCGGGGACGCCGTCGGAATTCGTGCGCCGCATCGCCGAATTCGCGCGCACCGTGCCGGATGGCGGATGGATTCTCGGCGGCGACTGGGATCACGAGCGCTGGACCGGCTCGCCGCTGCCGCGCCGCGAATGGATCGATTCGGTCACCCCCGGACGCCCGGTGTTCGTGCAGCGGCTCGACGGCCACATGGGCGTCGCGAACTCGCTTGCGCTCCAGCTCGCCGGCATCACGCGCGAAACGCCCAGCCCCTCGGGCGGGCTGATCGTGAAGGACAGTGTGACGGGCGAGCCGACCGGCGTGCTGAAGGACAACGCGATGGACCGCATCTTCGCGGTGATCCCCGCGCCGACGCCGGCGCAGGCCGACAGCGCCCTCGAGCGCGCGATGCGGCACGCCGCGTCGATGGGCGTCACCCAGATCCATGCGATGACCGACTGGGATGACTTCGCGGTATTCCGGCGGGCCCGCGCCCGCAACACGATGATCACCCGGGTCCGCGCCTACGTGCAGATCGGCGGCTGGCGCCGGCTCGCCGACACCGTCCGCGTGGCGGGCAGGGGCGATGCCTGGCTCAGCTGGGGCGGTCTCAAGGGCTTCATGGACGGATCGCTCGGGTCGACTACCGCGGCCTTCTATGAGCCCTACCTCGACGCCCCGGGGATGCGCGGATTCCTGACCACCGACTCGGCGTCACGCCGGCGCGAGATCCTGTCCGCCGACAGCGCCGGGCTCCAGGTCGCCATCCACGCCATCGGCGACCGCGCCAACGCCATCGTGCTCGGCTTCTTCGAGGACGCCATCCGGCGCAACGCCGTGCGCGACCGGCGCTTCCGGATCGAGCACGCGCAGCACCTGCGGCAGCAGGACATTCCGCGCTTTGGGCAGATGGGCGTCATTGCGTCCATGCAGCCGTACCACGCGATCGACGACGGACGCTGGGCGGGCAACCGCCTCGACACGGTCCGGCTGCGCGGGACCTACGCCTTCCGGTCACTGCTCGGCACGCGCGCGCGGCTCGCCTTCGGCAGCGACTGGACCGTTGCCCCCATGGATCCCATTGCCGGGATCTATGCCGCCGTGACTCGCCGCACCCTGGACAGCCTCAACCCGTCGGGCTGGTTTCCCGAGCAGAAGATCACCCTCGAGGAGGCGCTGCGGGCGTACACCAGCGGTGTGGCCTACGCCGGTTTCATGGATGACCGGGTCGGCACGCTCAGGCCCGGCATGCTGGCCGACATCGTGGTGCTCGACCGGGACCTGTTCCAGGAGCGGCCCGAGAACCTGGATAAGGTCCGGGTCATGGCGACGGTGGTGGGCGGGCGGGTGGTCTACGAGCGGCGTTGAGGGGGCGGGGCGGGAACGGTACCTTTAGGGCCATGGCCACCCGCTCTAAAGTCGAAGCGCCCGCAACGCGGCTTTCCAAGAAGGACTTCCTCGAGATCTACCGCCTGATGCTCCTGTCGCGGCGTATCGACGACAAGGAAATCCAGCTCAAGCGGCAGAACAAGATCTTCTTCCAGATTTCCGGTGCCGGTCACGAGGCGATCCTCGTCGCCGCCGGGAAGGCCCTGAAGGCGGGCTACGACTGGTTCTATCCCTACTATCGCGACCGCGCGTTGTGCCTGACGCTCGGTATGACGCCGACCGAGATGCTGATCTCGGCCGTGGGTGGAGCGGCCGATCCCAACTCGGGCGGGCGCCAGATGCCCTCGCACTGGGGCCACAAGGACCTCAACATCGTCACCCAGGGCAGCCCGACCGGCACCCAGTGCCTTCAGGCCGTGGGATGCGCCGAGGCCTGGTCGAAGTACGACCGCATCACCACGATCGAGGGACGCGAAGACAAGATGAAGGGGGACGAGGTCACCTACGTCTCCCTGGGCGATGGCACGACCAGCGAGGGCGAGGTGTGGGAGGCGCTGAACAGCGCCTGCAACCTCAAGCTGCCGGTGCTCTTCCTGGTGGAAGACAACAAGTACGCCATCTCGGTTCCCGTCGAGGTGAACACCGCCGGCGGGTCCATCTCGAAACTGGTTTCGGGATTCCCGAACCTCCTCGTGGAAGAGGTCGACGGCTGTGACCCGGTGGCGTCGTTCGAGACGATGAGCCGCGCCGTCGCCTGGTGCCGCGCCCGCAAGGGGCCGGCGCTGGTGCACGCGCACGTGATTCGTCCGTATTCGCATTCGCTGTCCGACGACGAGGTGATGTACCGGCCTTCGAGCGAGCGCGACGCCGATGCGGCGAAAGACCCCCTCACGCGCTTCCCGGTCATGCTGGTGGCGGATGGCATCGCGACGTCGGAAGAGATTGCCGCGATCGAGGCCGAGGTCGCCCAGGCGGTCGAGAGCGCGACCGATGCCGCGCTGGCGTCGCCGCAGCCCGCGCTCGACACCACGCTGCACTACATCTATTCGCCCGACGTGGACCCGAGCTCGGAGCAGTTCGACACCGAGGACGATCCGCAGTTCAGCGGCGATCCGACGACGATGGTGGACCTGCTCAATTCCTGCATGCGCGATGAGCTGGCGCGCGATCCGCGCATCGTGATGTTCGGCGAGGACGTCGCCGACGTCTCGCGCGAAGAACACCTCGGCAAGGTCAAGGGCAAGGGCGGCGTCTTCAAGGTCACGTGGGGACTCCAGAAGCAGTTCGGCAGCGACCGGGTTTACAACTCGCCGCTCGCCGAGGCGAACATCGTGGGGCGGGCCATCGGCCTCGCGACGCGCGGCCTGAAGCCGGTCGTCGAGATCCAGTTCTTCGACTACATCTGGCCCGCGTTCATGCAGATCCGCGACGAGCTGTCCATCATCCGGTGGCGCTCCAACAACGCCTTCAGCTGCCCGGTGGTGATCCGCACCACCTACGGCGGCTACCTCAAGGGCGGCGCGCCGTACCACTCGCAGACCGGCGCGTCACTGTTCACGCACACGCCCGGCCTGCGCGTCATCTGCCCGTCCACCGCGCTCGATGCCAACGGACTGCTGCGCACCGCGATCCGGTGCGAAGACCCGGTGATCTTCCTCGAGCACAAGCACCTGTACCGGCAGACCTACAACAAGGCGCCGTACCCCGGCCCGAATTTCATGATTCCGTTCGGCAAGGCCAAGGTGGTGCGCGAGGGCAGGGACCTGACCGTCGTCACCTATGGGGCCACGGTGCAGCGCGCGCTGGTGGCCGCGAAGGAAATGGACGAGACGCACGGCATCAGCACTGAAGTGATCGACCTGCGCTCGTTGTCGCCCGTGGACTGGGAGACGATCGGTGCCTCGGTGCGGAAGACCAACAAGGTGATTGTCGCGCACGAGGATGCCCGCTCGTGGGGCTACGGCGCGGAGCTGGCGGCGCGCATCGGCGACGAGTGGTTCTCATATCTCGACGCCCCGGTCAGGAGGGTCGCGTCGCTCGACACCTTCGTGGCCTACGCCCCGACGCTGGAAGATCATATTCTCCCGCAGGTCGCCGACCTGGCCGACGCGATTCGAGAGCTGGCAGCATTTTGATCAGCGACGCCCGGCAGGGGCGCCGCGCGCTGTTCGCTCTCCTGTTCCTGCTGTCCGGCGCCGCCGGACTGGTATACGAGCAGCTCTGGATTCGTGAGTTGCAGCATTTCTTCGGCTCCACCATCCACTCGATCACCACCGTCGTGGCCGCCTACATGGGCGGCCTCGGCCTCGGCGCCTGGTTCATGGGGCGGCGGGCCGACCGGCATCGCAACCCGGCGCTGCTGTACGGCCTGCTCGAGATCGCGATCGGCGTCTTCGGCCTGCTGTCGCCGCTGGTCTTCAAGGGTGTGGGTGCCGCGTACCTCGGTGTCGCGGGCGCGATGGCGCCGGGCCTCTGGGCCGCGACGGCGATCAAGTTCGTCTTCGCGTTTGTGGTGATGCTGGTGCCGACGTTCCTCATGGGCGCGACGCTGCCGGTCCTGACGCGTGCCTTCGCCGGCGAGAGCACGGCGAACCTGCGCCGCGAACTCGCGCTGTTCTACGGTCTGAACACCGTTGGCGGCGTCATCGGCTGCGCCCTCGGCGGCTTCGTCCTCGTCGAGCGGGTCGGCCTGATTCCTTCGCTCGTGGCCTGCGGCGTGCTCAACCTCGCGCTCGGCCTGGTCGCCATCGTCATTTCGCGCGGCCCGGCCTTCGCCGATGCCGTCGAGGTGCCGGAGCCCGAGTCGGTCCTGGTCGAGCCGTCGGCCGCCGTGCAGAAGCTCGCGATCTGGCTCATCGGGCTGACCGCCTTCGCGTCGCTGCTGTACGAGATCGCCTGGACGCGCGTGCTGGTGCTGGTCGTCGGCAGCTCGACGTATGCGTTTACCACCATCCTGGTGTGCTTTCTCCTGGGCATCGGGCTGGGCAGCCTCATCGCGATGGGCCGGGGACGCGGGACCCGCGAGCTGCTGATTCGCGCCGCACTGATCCAGGGCGCGATCGCCGTCCTGGCGTCGCTGCTGTTTCCGTTCTTCCGCGTGTTGCCGGTCTACATCATCGCGACGATGCAGATCCAGTTTCTCTCGCCGACGCAGCTCATCGCGCTGCAGAGCGTCGCGCTGGCGGCGGTCATCATCCCGCCCGCCATCGGCATGGGTCTGGCATTCCCGATTCTCGCCGAGATGGCCGCCCGGCGTTCCGCCGCGACGGGAGCAGAAACGGGCCGGGCCTACTTCGCCAATACCATCGGCAGCATCGCCGGTGCGGTACTCACCGGTTTCGGCTTCATTCATCTGATCGGCGCCGAGCGCACGCTGGTGCTCGGGGTTGCGGTCAACGTGC
The DNA here is from genome assembly GCA_043735145.1 of Gemmatimonadota bacterium. Taxonomy (GTDB): domain Bacteria; phylum Gemmatimonadota; class Gemmatimonadetes; order Gemmatimonadales; family JACORV01; genus DASXPG01. The sequence continues at coordinate 6,070 of JAYTEN010000136.1, forward strand.
TCGCGGTCGGGCTGATCACGTTCCGGCTCTATCGTGACGGCGGCGGCAACCTGGCAGCCGGCGACCGCGCGCCCGCGCTCCTCGCCGCGCTCGCGCTGGTGATCGCGCTGTTCACGCCGGGCTGGTCGAGCCGGCTGCTCGACCGCGGACCCGCGATCTACGGCCGCGACATGGGAAGCCCCACCGAGCTCGATCAGTTCCTGCGCGGATACGGGTCGGAGCAGCTGCGGTACGACGAAGGCTGGAATGCGACCGTGTCGGTCTGGCGCAATGGCGGCACGACGTGGCTCAAGACCAACGGCAAGGCCGATGCGTCGAGCGTCGCGGACATGAACACCCAGGTCATGGTCGGCCTGCTGGGTCCGCTGGTCCACCCGAAGCCCTCGCGCGTCTTCGTGGTCGGCTTCGGCAGCGGCGTCTCGACCCGGACCGCCGCCGACGTGATCGGCGTCGATCGCGTGGACGTCGTCGAGATCGAGCGCGCGGTCATCCGGGCGGCGCCGCTCTTCGCCGACGTGAATCGCGACGTGCTCAGCGACCCCAAGGTGCACCTGATCGAGGACGACGCGCGCAGCGCGCTCCAGCTGGCGCGCCAGCCGTACGACGTCATCGTGTCGGAGCCGTCGAATCCGTGGGTCGCCGGGATCGCGGCGCTCTACACCCGCGAGTATTTCGCGATGGCCAGGAGCCGCCTGACCGAGGACGGCGTGTTCGCCCAGTGGGTGCAGACCTACCGGGTGCCGGTGAGCGTCGTCGCGGTGGTGGTCGCCAACCTCCGCGCTGTCTTTCCGCACGTCGAGATCTGGTATGCGAACCCCGCCGATCTCATCAT
>JAYTEN010000137.1:0-2732 GCA_043735145.1 Gemmatimonadota bacterium
CCGCGCATCGACTTCACCGGATACCGGAAGATCGCCTCGACGCGTCCAATCTCGGTCGGCATGCTCGTGCCTATTCCTCCTTCCGGCCGATCACGTAGAGGTTTCCCCAGCCCACCGGCGTCGAAGGGACGGTTGCGTCCATGCGTATATAGTATGCGAAACACTTCGAGGAGGAAACAAAAGCGCGCTCGTGAGGGAGCGCGCTCAAGAGCGGGCGAAGGGAGTCGAACCCTCGACGTCCAGCTTGGGAAGCTGGCATTCTACCGCTGAATTACGCCCGCGAGGATGGGGCGGAAGCTAGGCGAGGCGCTGCCCCTGTCAAGAACGGGGATGGTGGGATTGGGGGATAGTGGGATGGGGTTCCCATCCCCCAATCCCACTAACCCCTATCCCACTTAGTTCAGCTTGTACCGATACGCGACAATCCCCCGCCCATGCACCTGGAGCGTGAAATCGTACGCGCTCCCCGGGCTGCCCGTCGAACCCAGCACCGGCACTGAGACCCGCTCCGTCGCCACCACTTCACCGGCGGCGTTCAGGAACTCGATCGTCAGCGGCCCTTCCGGACGCTCCCGGCCACGCAGGTTCTGGATGCCGCCGCGCAGCGCCGCGACCGTATCGCGCGGATCGAACCGCAGGATCAACACCTCTACCGGCAGTGAGTCGCGGCGCATCAGCGCGGTCACCACGTCGTTGGGCCGGCGATTCATCTGGTACCCGCGCGCCAGGAGCGTCATCGACTGCCGGTTCAGCGAGTCGTTCGCGACCAGGCGCTGCGCCGCGTCGAGCACCTTCAGCGTGTCGTTGGCCGCCAGGTACGCGTTGACCAGGTTGAAGAGCGCGTCGCGATTGCGCTGGTTCTTCGCCAGCCCGAGCTCGAAGGCGCGCGCCGCCGAGCGGAAGCCCTGCACCCGCCGCGCCGCGTTGGCGGGCAGCGAATCGTTCTGCGCGCCGCGGAACAGCGCCACGCCGACCGAGAAGAGCCCGAAGGAATCGAGCGAATCGGGCTGCGCCATCAGCGAGTCATAGATCGCCGCGGCCTCGGCGCCGCGGTTCATCTGCGTGAGTAGCTGCGCCAGCGACCCCTTCGCCTCCACGTCGCGCGGCTTCATCACGATGTACTCGCGATACGCCGATTCGGCCGCCGGCAGGTTGTTGGCCTGCTGGAGCATCCGCGCCGCATTGAAGGCCGCCGTCTGCCGCAGCTCGGCGCGATCGGCCGACGTCCCGGCGTGCGCCGCGAGGCGGAACATGATGGCCGCGCTGTCGTTCTTCTGAAGGCTCATGTACGCGCTGGCCATGTTCAGATAGCCGCTCGGGTCATCGCGATAGATCAGGTTCGACTTGCGCAGCAGCACCAGCGCCGAGTCGAAGTGCGTGCCCTGCATCAGCGTCGCCGCGTCGGTCTGGAGCGGGATCCACATGTTGCGCCGCAGCCGGGTGATCTCGTTCAGGCAGCGCGTGTCGGTCGCGACGAGCGCCGCGGCCTTCGAGAGCGTCGAGTCGGCCCCGGCGAGGTCGCCCAGCAACCCGTACGTCCGGCCCATCATGAACCAGAGCGTGAACGGATCCACACCGCCCGCCGCGGACGCTTCCGTGAGGACGCGCAGCGCGTTGTTGGCGCGAGTGCGCTTCTGGTCCGGATAGTTCGTGCTGTCGGCCTGCCCGAGGTGCTGCATCGCGCCATTCAGGCGGAAATTGCCCCGGTACTTGAGCGCGCTGCACTGCGAATCCTGGGCGCGACCGATCACCGGCACCAACACCAAGGCCAGCGACAGCGCGAGAGCCGAACGGGTCAGAATCTTCACGGGCACTCCTGCTGGGGTTATTACTCCAACTCCTTAAAGATCACCATGTTATGATAAGTTCGTCAATTCCGGCCATACAGGACGCCGGCGCCGGTGTTGAAGGCGACCACGGTCCCGTCTGGCGATATTGTACCCCGCTGGAGGAGGATTTGTAGCGCCGCAATGGCAGCCCCCCCTTCCGGGCAGGCATCCACCCCCTCCAGGGCCGAAAGGCGGCTCGCGGCGGCCGTCAGGACCCCGTCCGGGACCGCCACGGCTCCCCCGCTCGTCTCCTTGATCGCCCGCAGCATCAATGCCCCCCCCAGTGGCCCCGGAACGCGCAGCCCGGAGGCGACCGTCCAGGCGTCCTGCCAGACCTCCGTCTTTGCGGCCCGCGCCTCGAAGGCCTTCACCACCGGCGCGCAGCCGGTGGACTGGACCGCAAAGAGCCTGGGCAGCGGCCCCTTCACCCATCCCGCCTCGATCAGCTCGTTGAACGCCTTCCACATGCCGATGAGCCCGGTGCCCCCGCCCGCCGGATAGATGATCACGTCGGGCAGCTTCCATCCGAAGTCCTCCGCAATCTCGAGGCCGAGGGTCTTCTTTCCTTCAATACGATAGGGCTCGCGCAGCGTGGACAGGTCGAAGGCCTGGGTCTCCGCCGCGTACTCGCGCGACAACTTGCCGCAGTCGCCGATGTGCCCGTCAATAGTGATCACCACGGCGCCATACGCCGCCATCTGCGCGAGCAGCGGCTGGGGTGTCGACTTCGGCGCGTACACGCGGACCGCAGCCCCTGCCTTGGCGCCATAGGCCGCGGCGGCGACGCCGGCGTTGCCCGCCGTCGGCAGCGTGAAGTTCATCGCACCGGCGAGCACCGCGCGCGTCACCGCGGCCGAGAGTCCGCGCGCCTTGAAGGACCCGGTGGGATTGGCCGCCTCGTCC
>JAYTEN010000138.1:0-4796 GCA_043735145.1 Gemmatimonadota bacterium
ACCAGGAAGAAGCCCACCACCAGGCTGATGAGGCTCAGCGCCGTGAGGTTCAGGCGGAAGGCGCGCATCAGCCCTTCGGCGCGCTGCTCGCGCTGCGTGGGGGTGAGGATCTCGGCGCCGGGGCCGACGGCGGCGCGCAGCCGCGGCACGGCGAGCGCGGTGTCCGTCCCCGGTGCGAGCTGCACGTCGATGCTCGTCAGCTCGCCCCGGTTGCCGAGGAGTGACTGGACCTGCGCGATGTCCATGATGACGAGCTTGCGGCTGGCGAGCGGCACCACCTTCTGGATGTCCACGATGGCGCCGACGTGCAGCACCGCGGTGCGGGTGCCTGACGAGACGGCAAAGGTGTCGCCCGGCGCGAGCCGCAGCTCGGCGGCGAGGGAGGGCGTGATCGCGGCCCACCCCGGCTCGCCGAGTGCCGCGGCGATGTCGGTGGCGGCGCCGGTCCACGGCATGTCCACCGGGGCGAAGAGATCGGCGCCGACAACGTCGAGGTAGTAGCGCTCGTGTCCCCGGAGCGCCACGCCGACCTGGTAGGCCGGCCACGCGCGGGCGACGGCGGGATCGGCGAGGACGGTGGCGTAGAGACTGTCGGGGAGCGCGGCAAGACGCGGCACGACGGTGACATCGGCGTCGCCGCTGACGGCGCGCATGCTGCCGCGGAAGGCGCCCATGGCGCTGCGATTGATGATCTGGATGCTGAGCACCGAGGCGATGCCGAGGGCGACGCCCAGCGTCGTCAGGACGAAGAGGCTGCCGCCGCGTCGCGCCTGTGCGGCGAGGGCGGCCACGCCGTAGCGGATCATGCCGGTTGCAGGGGCGGCTCTGGTGGCCGCCCGGCTTCGAGCCCTGCTTCGAGTAACCCGCTATGCAGCGTGCGCGTCTCGTCGGCGAGGGCGGCGATCTCGCGGCTGTGCGTCACCAGCACCAGCGCGCTGCCTTCCGCGCGCACCAGGTCGAGCAGCAGCCGCATCACGTTCCGGCTGCCGTCATCGTCGAGATTGCCGGTGGGCTCGTCGGCCAGCAGCAGCCGCGGGCGCGCCAGCAGCGCGCGGCAGATGGCGATGCGCTGCATCTCCCCACCCGACAGGCGCTGCACCGGGTCGGCGGCGCGGTCGGCGAGACCAACAGCCTCCAGCAACTCGTCCACGCGCGCGGCGTACGTGGCGGGCCGAGTGCCGGCAATCCACGCGGGCAGCGACACGTTGTCGCGGACGCTGAGGTGGGGCAGGAGATGGAAGAACTGGAAGATCAGGCCCACGGTGTCGCGCCGCAGCCGGGTGCGATCGGCGTCGGACATGGTGCCGAGGTCGCGGCCGTCCACCAGCACCGAGCCGGTCGTGGGCTGGTCGATGCCGGCGGCGAGGTGGAGCAGCGTGGACTTGCCGCTGCCGCTGCGACCCACCACGGCCAGCGTGCGGCCCGGCGGAACGATGAGCGATACGCCGTTCAGCGCCGCGCGGCCGCGCTCGCCGGGTGTGCCGAAGATCCTGGTGACGTCGCGGAGCTCGAGCGCGGGCGTGGGCATGGGCATGGGCAGCGAACACTCACCGGGCGCGGTTGACTGCGCAACGCCCCGGGGCGAGACTCCACCTTCTTCCACCGCCAAATGGATAACCGACCATGATCGTCGTTGCCCTGCTTGCCTCGATGTTCCAGCAACCGCTGCCCCCGACGCGCTCCAATGTGCCCGTGGCGGACACTTCGATCTTCCGGCGCCTGGACCTGCCGACCGCCAACCGCCTGCGCTCCGGGACCGGCGCGCCCGGTCCGGAGTACTGGCAGCAGCGGGTGGACTACAACATCGCGGTGACGCTCGACGTGCAGGCCCACAAGCTCAGTGGCCAGCAGACCGTCACCTACCACAACAACTCGCCCGACACGCTGCGCTACATCTGGTTCCAGCTCGACCAGAACCTGTTCCGCGCCGACAGCCGCGGCTCGTTCCTCGCGCCGCCCGACGCGCGATTCGGGGCCGCCGGGTTCGACGGCGGCTACCAGATCGGGGCGGTGCAGGTGGTGCGTGGCGGGTCGCCGGCGCCGCGCGGACGGACGGCCTCCGCATCCAGCGAACGCCGGACCGCGGCGACGTTCGTGGTCAATGGCACGATGATGCGCGTCGATCTCGACCAGCCGCTGCCGCCGCGCGCGACGCTCCGGCTGGCGATGGACTACTCGTTCAACATCCCCGAGCACGGCGGCGACCGCATGGGCCGCGAGCAGATCGACGGCCACTGGCTGTACGAGATGGCACAGTGGCAGCCGCGCGCCGCGGTCTACGACGACGTGCGGGGCTGGAATACCGAGCAGTACCTCGGCCAGGGCGAGTTCTATCGCGAGTTCGGCGACTTCGAGTACGCGATCACCTTGCCGCGCGAGTACGTGGTGCTGGGCACCGGGTCGCTCCAGAATCGCGCCGAGGTGCTGACGGCCGAGCAGGTGCGGCGTCTCGACGCCGCGCTGCGCTCCGACACGACCATGCCGATCATCAGCCGGGCCGAGGCGGGGACGCCGGGCACGCGGCCCGCGGGGAGCACGCCGATGCTGACCTGGCGCTTCCATGCCGAGAACGTGCACGACGTGGCCTGGGCCGCCGCCGCGAATTACATCTGGGATGCGTCGGGGTGGAACAACATCCTGATGCAGTCGTTCTACCCGGTGTCGTCGGATTCCGGGTGGCGCGAGTCCACGAAGATGGTGCGGCACTCGATCCAGCATTATTCGCAGAAGTGGTTCCCGTATCCGTGGCCTACGGCGATCAACATCGCCGGGCCGGTGAACGGCATGGAGTATCCGATGATCGTGTTCTGCGGCGAGACCGCCGCGGGCGAGAACCTCTTCGACGTGACCACGCACGAGCTCGGCCACGAGTGGTTCCCGATGATCGTGAGCAGCAACGAGCGGCTGTATCCCTGGATGGACGAGGGCTTCAACACCTTCATCAACCTCTATTCGACCTGGACCTTCTACCACCGGCAGCCGCCGCGCGGGGCGCACGGCCAGGCGGGCGAGTTCGCGGCCTTCGCGCGCAGCGGCTACGACTCGCCGATCATCAAGCCCGCCGACCGCACGCTGGGGCCGCTGCTTGGCTACGCGGCGTACGTGAAGCCGGGGACCGGCCTCTACCTGCTGCGCCACGCGATCTTCGAGGATACGACGCGCTTCGATTCGGCGTTCCGCGAGTACATCCGGCGCTGGGCGTTCAGGCATCCGACGCCGTCGGACTTCTTCCGCTCGATGGAAGACAACCTGGGCGAGGACCTCTCCTGGTTCTGGCGTGGCTGGATCTACCGTACCGACCGGGTGGACCAGGCGGTGGACTCGATCAGCACCCGCGACTCGTCGGGCGTCGCGACTACGCGCATGTACTTCTCGATGCCGGGTACGCTGCCGATGCCGGTGGACCTGCGCGTCACCTACAACGACGGCACCTCGGACCGGTTCCGGCTGCCGATCGAGATCTGGTACCTCGGCAACCGCTACATCTGGGTGAAGCACTTCCCCAAGGCGGTTACGCGCGTCGAGGTGGACCCGGACATCAATTTCCCGGATGTGGACCGGGCGAATAACAGCTGGCCAAGGGGATCGGCGCCGACGCCCTGAGAAAGGCCGTCGAAGCGTTGAAAACGTCGAAACGTCGAAGCGTCGAAACGCCAAAGCGTCGAAACGTCGAAGCGTCGAAGCGGTGCTGTCTGGAAAGGCCCGGAATCCCAGGGGTCTTCCAGTCTTGTAGCGTTTCGACGCTTCGACGCTTCGACGTTTCGACGTAGTGTGATCCCGATCACTTCCGTTATGGCGCCAGGTCCCGGACCGTCATGGGATCGACGGGTCGCGTGGTGCGGCCCGACGAACCCTGACGGAGGATGACCATGCTGGCACGTCGCGCGTATCTCGGCACGCTGATCGCACTGGCGCTGGCCGGTGCACCCGCGGCCCTTTCGGCCCAGTCGGACAGCAACCGCGTCCGGCATGATTCCATCGAAGCGCGCGAGCGCCTGGTGAAGCGGATGCGCGCGGGCGCCGGATTCCGCATCGGCTCGTGGCAGGTCCGGAACCTGCCGCAGGTATCGGGCACCAGCAGCAGCTCGCTGCCGGCGTTCGAGGGCTACTGGCAGAAGGGGCTCGACCGCCACGTGGTAATCGAGACGAGCGCTGGCCTGTGGAGCCGCTCGCAGCGGTCCACGTCGGCGACGGGGGGCGGCACCGCGAACAGCTACGTCATCCCGCTGCTGACGGCGATCAAGCTGTATCCGGCGACCGATCCGGGTGCCGCGCTCGAGCCCTTCATCACGGCGGGCGGCGGCTTCACCCTCGGCGTGGACGACCAGAACGGCGCCGCGGGTGGCCTGACCGGCGGCAGCAGCAGTGGCGGCACGATGATGATCCCGGGTCTCGGCTTGAAGGCCGGCGGCGGCGTTGAATACCACCTCGGCTCCGCGTTCGGCGTCGTGATGCAGGCGGGCTATCAGTATGTGCGGTTCTTCCAGGAGGTCGGGGGCGACCGGACGTACAAGGGACTCCAGATGTTCGGCGGGATGACGTATCGGTTCCAGTTCTAGCAATGGGGTGAGGGGCTTCTTCACCTTCCTGTCCCAATCAAATGCGGCAGGGTCGTAATCATGACAACCCCCGAGATGATGATTGCGGCCGCGAGGAGGGTGCGCGGTGTCATGACTTCGCCCGCGAGGACCGAGCCCAGGATGATGGCGACAATGGGATTCACGTACGCGTAGGTCGTCGACTTGGCCGGCGTGGTATTGGCGAGCAGGTAGAAGAACGCGGTGAAGCCGATCAGC
>JAYTEN010000139.1:0-4519 GCA_043735145.1 Gemmatimonadota bacterium
AAGCCCGAACTCGCCGCCGTGCTCGGCGCCGAGCGGTTCGTGGTCGAGATCAAGACCACGGCGGCGCTGCAGCATCCGCACATCCTGCCGTTGTTCGACTCGGGCACGGCGGACGGCTTCCTGTTCTACGTGATGCCGTACATCCAGGGCGAGACGTTGCGCGACAAACTCACGCGCGAAACGCAGCTCGGGATCGACGACGCGGTGCGCATCGCGCGCGAAGTGCTCGACGCGCTGGAGTACGCGCACCAGCACGGCATCGTGCACCGCGACGTAAAGCCGGAGAACATCCTGCTGCACGGCGGGCACGCGATGGTCGCGGACTTCGGGATCGCCCTCGCGGTGAGCGCGGCGGCGGGCGGCCGCATGACCGAGACGGGCTTGAGTCTCGGCACGCCGCACTACATGAGCCCCGAACAGGCGACGGCGGAGAAGGAGATCACGCCACGCTCCGACGTCTACTCGCTCGGATCCGTGCTCTACGAGATGCTGACCGGCCAGCCACCGCATGTGGGCGGCGCGGTGCAGCAGGTGATCATGAAGATCATCACCACGCCGGCCGAGCCGGTGACGGTGCACCGGAAGTCGGTACCGCCGAACGTGGCGGCGGCGGTGGCGAAGTCGCTGGAGAAGTTGCCGGCCGACCGCTTCGAGAGTGCCAATTCATTCGCCGAGGCGCTGGGGAATCCGAACTACACGGACGCGAGAGGAGTCACCGGCACGAGCGCCGGCGCCCTCGGTGGGAGTGCCATGAAGTTCAAGCGCAGCGCCATCGCGGCCTCGCTCATCGCCGTCGCGGCCGCTGCCCTCGCGGCCTGGGGCTGGCTCAAGCCCGCCCCCGCGCCGATCGTGAGCCGCAACCGCATCGTGCTCTGGGAAAACCAGACCCTTCCCATGATGCGCGTCGGGCGCATGGTGGGGATCTCGCCCGACGGCGCGACCGTGGTGTACGTCGACAGCACGGCGGCCGGGACTCAGCTCTACAGCAAGGAACGCGACCGGATCGACGCCACCGCGCTCGCCGGCACCATCGGGGTGCGGGGCTCTCCGACTTTCTCGCCGGACGGCGCGTGGATCGCCTTTGTCAGCGACGACGGCAAGCTGAAGAAGATCCCGCGGCGCGGCGGATCGGCCATCACGCTCGCCGAAGGCCTGCACGTTTTACGGGGAGGCACCGTCGTCTGGCTCGACGGCGGTACGATCCTCTACACGGACAGTGACTTCGGCGTCCACACGGTGAGTGAAGACGGCGGTGCGTCGCGAACGGTCCTCGCGCGCGAAGCCACACGGTTCACCGTCAATGCGTCCGGGCTCCCCGGAGGCCATGCGGTGCTGCTTGGGGTGTGCAACATCGGATGCAGCACGTCGGATCTTCGGGTGCTCGACCTGCGGACGACCCCGGCGAAGCTCATGGTGCTGATGGACCAGGTGCTCAAGGCGTGGTGGCTGCCGGGTGGAGAGGTCGCGTTCGTCCGTCGCGATGGCGGCGTGCTCGCGGCCCCGTTCGATCTCCGCACGCTCACGTTCACGCGGCCGCCGACGCCGGTGATGGAGGGGGTGCGCATCACCGGTGGCGCGGTCGACCTGGCGATGTCGGCCAACGGCACGGCCATCTACGTGTCCGGCGGCTATACGAGAATTGGCCTGAGTGAACCGGTCTGGGTCTCGCGCTCCGGCACGGCCGCGCCTGTCGACTCAGGCTGGACCCTCCAGTTCAACACCTCACTCTGGCAAGGACTCGCGCTCTCCCCCGATGGGAGACGCCTTGCCGTGAGCGCGCGGCACAAGGATTCCGACAGCAGCGACATCTGGATCAAGCAACTCGACCATGGCCCGCTCACCCGGCTCACCTTCGAGGACAACAACTTCAGCCCCGCATGGACGGCGGACGGCCGCGACGTGGTGTACGGCGCGCAGAGTCCGGCAAACGAGTACGCGCTCCGCCGGCGCCGCGCCGACGGCTCGGGCGTGTTCGAGACGCTCCTCGGCACAAAGACGACGCTCGGCACGGTTGCGCCAACGCGCGATTCGGCTGCCTTCGTGCTTGGGATCCTTGGACGACAGTACGGGATCGGACGACAGTACGGGCTCGCGCTGTGGCACCGGGGCGACACGGCCGTCACTCGCCTGCTCGCGGACACCGTCTTCAACAGCGGGAGCCCTTCGTTGTCACCCGACGGACGCTGGCTGGCGTACGGATCCAGTGAGTCGGGGAGCCGAGAGGTATATGTGCGTCCCTTCCCGAAGGTCGGCGGCGGCAAGTGGCAGGTATCGCGCACCGGCGGTACGGAGCCGCGATGGGCACACAGCGGCCGCGAGCTGTTCTACGTCGATGGCGCGGGGGCCCTCGTGGCGGCCGCCGTGTTGCCCGGCACATCGTTCGCGATGGGCGCCCAGATGACGCTGTTCGACACCGGCCCGTTCGTGAGGAGCCTGCCGGCCGTGTATTACGACGTTGCGCCGGACGGCAAGCGGTTCCTCTTCCTGCGCCAGGTGCGTGAGCAGGGCGTGCAGGGCCCGGACAAGCTCGTGCAGATCACGAACTGGGCGGCCGAAGTGCACGCGAAACTCAACGGGAAAGCACCATGACCGAGCAGACCGAACGCCTCAACACCGCCCTCGCCGGCCGCTACCGCATCGAGCGCCACCTCGGCACCGGTGGCATGGCCACGGTCTACCTCGCCGAGGACTTGAAGCACGACCGCAAGGTCGCCCTCAAGCTCCTCAAGCCCGAGCTGGCCGCGGTGCTCGGCGCCGAGCGCTTCGTGCAGGAGATCAAGACCACGGCCGCGCTGCAGCACCCGCACATCCTGCCGCTCTTCGACAGCGGCACCGCGGACGGCTTCCTGTTCTACGTGATGCCCTACATCCAGGGCGAGACGATCCGCGAGAAGCTCAACCGCGAGACGCAGTTCGGGGTGGAGGAAGCGGTGCGCATCGCACGCGAGATCGCCGACGCGCTGGACTACGCCCACCGGCACGGCGTGATCCATCGCGACATCAAGCCCGAGAACCTGCTGCTGCACGACGGGCGGGCGATGGTGATGGACTTCGGCATCGCGCTGGCGGTGAGCGCGGCCGCCGGTGGGCGGATGACCGAGACGGGGCTCTCGCTCGGCACGCCGCACTACATGAGCCCCGAGCAAGCGACGGCGGAGAAGGACCTGTCGCCCCGATCGGACGTCTACTCGCTGGCGTCGGTGCTCTACGAGATGCTGACCGGCAACCCGCCGCACGTGGGCGCGTCGGCGCAGCAGATCATCATGAAGATCATCACCACGCCGGCCGAGCCGGTGACGGTGCACCGGAAGTCGGTGCCGCCGCACGTGGCGGCGGCGCTGGCGCGGGCGCTGGAGAAGCTGCCCGCCGATCGGTTCGAGAGCGCGAAGGCGTTCCACGACGCGCTGGCGACCGAGGGCTACTCGTACGGGACAGCGGCGACGGGCGCGACGGGCGGCGCGCGTGGGCCTGCCGCGGCACTGGGTGGCCGCCGCGCAAACTGGCTCGCGTGGGGGCTGGCGGCGGTCGCGGTCATCGCGGCATTTGCGGGATGGATCCGCCGCGCACCGGAGGAGCCGGTCCGGCGGTTCGACCTCTCCCTCGGCGCCATGGCCCCGCAGGCCAATGCGGACGTCGTGATCTCGCCGGATGGAACGATGCTCGCCGTGGCCGGCCGCGTCGGCACCGAGGAGGCGATCTACCTCCGCCATCTCGACGGCGACCCGGAGTTCCGCAAGCTGGCCGGCACGGAGTCGGGCATCCAACCCGCCTTCTCGCCGGACAACCAATGGATCGTGTTCAGGAGATCGAGCGACCGCTCGCTGGTGAAGATCTCGGTGGGCGGCGGCGGCGCGGTCACGCTGGTGAGCGGCGGCAAGGTCGATCCCTACGCTCCACACTGGGGCACCACTGACCAGATCGTCTTCAGCGGACCCACCGGAGTCTTTCGCATGTCAGCAGCCGGCGGCGAGCCCACACCGATTCCCAAGCTGACCACTCGCCTGCCCTTCCTGCTCCCCGACGGCAGCGGTGTCCTGCACACGTCGGGGGGTGCGGTCGCGGTGTACGACTTCAAGGGCGACTCGTCGATCGTGCTGATCCCGGGCGGCAGATGGCCCGCGTACGTGCCGACCGGACACATCCTCTACAGCGCTGACGACGGCGGGCTGTTCGCCGTGCCGTTCGATCTCGCGCGGCATCGCATGCATGGCCCCCCGGTCCGTGTGGTGGAGCGTGTGGGAGCACAGTACTCCACGCGCGGGTTCTCCGTGTCGGCCGGCGGCGTGCTGGTCCAGTACGATGCGCCGGGCAGCGGGAATCTCGGAGCGAATCGTCTGGTCATCGTGGATCCGGGGCACGGCGCCGACACCGTACGGCTTCCGCCGGGCAGGCGGGCGTTCCCCCGGTTCTCCCACGACGGCCGGTCGATCGCCATGGAGGTCGTCGCCGGCGCACGCGGCGGCGAAACCGACATTTACACCCTCAGCCTGATCACCGGCACGTACACACAACTGACGTT
>JAYTEN010000140.1:0-2137 GCA_043735145.1 Gemmatimonadota bacterium
TCGTCGTCATCCCGGGGCGCGCGGGGCGAGCCTGGCCGGCGAGCGGCGCCGCGAGAAGCGGCAGGATCCAGAGGCCTCGGAATGCGTTCACTTTCCCACTCTCCTACTCTCCCACTTTCCCACCGGGTTTCGCCGGCTCAATCATCATCTCGGGAATCAGAACGTGCGGGGGCCGCGTGGCCACGAACATCACGGCGTCGGCGACGTCTTCGGGCCGCAGCATCGCGGCGCGCGGCGTGAAGCCCGGCCGCGCGTCGGGATCGACGGCGTCCCACAGGGCGGTATCCACCGCGCCGGGCGCGAGAAGGGTAGCGCGCACGCCGGTCCCCGCAAGCTCGGCGGCCAAGACGCCGTGCAGCCCGCGCAGCCCGAACTTGCCGGCACTGTAGGCGGCGTTGCCGGCGAACGCCGTATGATCGGCGATCGAGCCCAGGTTGATCACGAGGCCGCTGCCGCGGTCCACCATCGGCCGGACAAAGGCGCGCAGCACCACGAACGCGCCGCCGAGGTTGATGGCGATCTGCTCGGCGAACTCCTCCGGCCCGGTCTCGAAGAAGGGCTTGAGGAGAAACGCTCCGGCCGAGTTCACCAGCAGATCGGCCGCCCCGTGCTTCCGCGTCACCTCCGCCGCCGCGCGCTCGACGGCGACGGCGCTGGTGACGTCGCAGGGAATGTCGGTGCACCACGCGCCCTCGGCGGCGGTGAGCGACCGGGCGAGCCGGACCACGTGCGCGCCGGCGGCGCCGAGCGCCTGGGCGACCGCGAGGCCGATTCCGCGCGAGCTGCCCGTCACCACCGCCAGCCGGCCGGCGAGCGCCGTCACAGCAGCGAGTGGCCCGGCTGGACGAGCCGCAGGAATTCTTCGCGGGTCTTTGCGTCGTCGCGAAAACTCCCCTGCACCGCGCTGGTCACGGTGCGCGAGTTCTGCTTCTGGACGCCCCGCATCATCATGCAGAGGTGGTAGGCCTCGATGACGACGCCGACACCCAGCGGATTGAGGGTGCACTGCATCGTCGCGGCGATCTGGTCGGTGAGGCGCTCCTGGACCTGGAGGCGCCGGGCAAAGACATCGACCAGGCGCGCCAGCTTGGAGAGGCCCACGATCTTGCCGTTGGGGATGTAGGCGATGTGGGCGCGGCCGAAAAACGGCAGCAGGTGATGCTCGCACAACGAGTATAGTTCGATGTCGCGGACCAGGATCATCGACTCGTGCTTCTCGGTGAAGATGGCCCTGTTGATCATCGCCATCGGATCCATGGCGTAGCCGCTGGTCATCCACTTCATGGACTTGGCGACGCGCTCCGGGGTCTTGAGCAGGCCCTCGCGGTTGGGGTCTTCGCCCAGCCGCGACAGCGTCTCGCGCACCAGCTCCTCGTAGGTCGCGTCCTTCAGGTCGGGCACTTCAGCCTCCGGTATATTCGACGATGTTCCGCTCGGTCTCCCACAGGACCAGCTTGTGCAGCCGCCCCTTCGGGATAGCCGGCGCGAGCAGGCGCCAGCAGACCATCACGATATTCTCGGCCGTGGGATTGAGGTCCTTGAACTCCGGCACGTCGAGATTGAGGTGCTTGTGGTCGAAGCAGGAAAGCACCTTCGCCTCGATCACGTCCTTGAGCTGCTTGATGTCGATCACGTAGCCGGTCTGGGGGTCGACCTCGCCGATGACCGACACGTCCAGGTTGTAGTTGTGGCCGTGCGCATTCGCGTTGGCGCAGGGGCCGAAGACGCGCGCATTCTCGGCGTCGGACCACGCGGGATTGAACAGCCGGTGTGCCGCGTTGAAGTGGGCCCGGCGGGTGACGACGACCTGGGGCATGGACCGCTTCTGTTGGAGAGCGTGCGCGGGTTGTATGTTCGGCGCCTATGAGGATAACGCCCCCTCCGCCATGATCGTCAAGCCATTCCTCGCGGCCGCGGCGCGCGCGACCGGCGTCAGCGCGGCGCTCCTGTCGGCGCTCTGGACCTTCCCGTCGATGCTCTTCTCGGCCTTCCTGGTCGCGTGGGGCGCCGAGGCGGCCCAGGTCTTCGTGTCCCAGGGCCTCGCCCTCGCGGTGCTGGCGTGGCTCCAGACCATGCCCGAGTTCGCCGTCGAGGCGGTGATCGCCTGGGATGCCGGCAAGAACCCCGCGACCGCCCA
>JAYTEN010000141.1:0-5887 GCA_043735145.1 Gemmatimonadota bacterium
TCACCGTGATCACCGACTCCGGCGGGCCCGCCGGCATCCACGACGCCTGGATCGAAATCTCCGCGGCCACAACCTACCGCTTCGGCTTCCTGCCCCACCGCGTGCCCACGCGCCACTTCGGCCCCAACGACACCACCTGGCTCCTCTCCATCGCCGTCCCCCGCGGCATCTCCCTCGGCGAGTTTCGACCCGGCACCAGCGGGAAAACCCGACTCAATGGCGCCACCGACGTGGACGCCTTCGACATCGCCCCGCCCTTCCCCGATACGATCCACCTGAAGGCCCGCACGCCCGGTGAAGCCGCCTACCCGGTGACCTTCGCCGACGGTCGGTCGGTGTGGGATGCCGCGCCTAGACCGTAGACCGGCGGTACGGCGGTAGACGGTACGGCGGTACGTGTGTACGGCGGTACGAAAAAAGCCTGCCTTCTCCTAATTTCATTGCCATGACTGATCTCCTCCAGGACGCCGCCAGGCGCTCGGCCGCATACCTCGCATCCCTCGACGGCCGCGCCGTCTTCCCACCCGCCGACGCGGTCGCGAACCTCGCCCGCTTCGACGAGCCCCTCCCCGACCAGCCGACCGACCCTTCTACCGCGCTGTCGCTGCTGGACGAGGCCGGCTCCCCCGCCACCGTCGCCACCGCGGGAAAGCGCTACTTCGGCTTCGTCATCGGCGGCGCCTTCCCCGCCACCCTCGCCGCCAACTGGCTCGCCGGCGCCTGGGACCAGAACGCCGGCATGTACGCCGCCAGCCCCACCGCCTCCCGCATCGAATCCGTCGCCGAACGCTGGCTCGTCGAGCTCCTCGGCCTCCCCGCCGGCACGACCGCCGGCTTCGTCACCGGCGCCACCATGGCCAACTTCTCCGGCCTCGCCGCCGCCCGCCACGCCGTACTCGCCCGCGCCGGCTGGGACGCCGAAGCGCGCGGCCTCTTCGGCGCCCCCGAAATCCGCGTGATCACCGGCGACGAAGTCCACGTCTCCGTCCTCAAGGCCCTTGGCATGCTGGGCCTCGGCCGGGACCGCATCGAGCGCGTGCCCACCGACGGACAGGGCCGCGTCCGCGCCGACCTGCTGCCAACGTTAGGCTGCCAGCCGACGATCGTCTGCCTCCAGGCCGGCAACGTGAACACCGGCGCCTTCGACCCCGCCGACGAGATCTGCGCGAAGGCGCGCGCCGCCAACGCCTGGGTCCACGTGGACGGCGCCTTCGGACTCTGGGCCGCGGCCGCCCCCAGCCGCGCCCACCTCATGGCGGGCTACGCCGCCGCCGACTCCTGGGCCACCGACGCCCACAAGTGGCTCAACGTGCCGTACGACTGCGGCATCGTGTTCGTCAGGCAGGCGGAACCCCTGCGCGCCGCGATGTCGGCCTCCGCCGCCTACCTGGTGCGCGAAGACGGCCGCCGCGACAACGACGACTTCACCCCCGAGCTCTCGCGCCGCGCCCGCGGCGTCGAAGTCTGGGCCGCCCTCCGCTTCCTCGGCCGGCAGGGCCTCGCCGACCTGGTCGAGCGCTGCTGCAGCCTCGCCCAGCGCTTCGCCCATGGCCTCGAGGCCGGCGGCTGCGAGATCCTCAACGAGGTCGTGCTCAACCAGGTCCTGGTCCGCTTCGGCAACGACGAGCACACCCGCGCCACGATCGCCCGGGTCCAGGAAGACGGCACCTGCTGGGCCGGCGGCACCACGTGGCACGGGAAGGCCGCCATGCGGATCTCCGTCAGCTCGTGGCGCACGACGGAGGCGGATGTGGACCTGTCGGTCGGCGCGATCCTCAAGGCCGCTGGAAAGGCCGTCGAAGCGTCCAAGCGTCGAAACGTCGAAGCGTAAACAAAAAGGACCCTGGTGTTCGGGGGGGGTCCGCGCCGCGGCGCGTTGAAATGGTTAGTTGCCTTCGTCTCCACGCCGCCACCTTGGCGGGGTGGCTTCAGATCGGCGCAGTTCGCTGGCGGCGGGTGTCATTCCAGCCGGTCTCATACTTCCCGGCGGCATTGAGGGCCGGCAACGAATCGTGCGAATATCAGCGTCGCAGGTCTGTCACATCGCGGAGCGTAGACCGGATTGGCTCATCTTTTGCCTTACGCACACCGCGACTGTCCTGGGCGCCCCGGAATACCTCGGCTACCGACCCGACATTGATCACCGCACGGTCGAGATGCTCAAACGCGTTGGGCCGGAGCGAGTCCTGCTCCTCGTGGCGGTAAAGTTTCTGGATGACGTTTCCGAGGCATGGGTTGCGACAGCGTATCGGCTATCTGATCGCAACTTGACTCGGCGATTGCGTAACGGTACGATCCAGATAGTTGGTGGTGAGCCGTGAGGACGGAAAGGCTTCCGTCGCCGGAATGTGGAAATCCAGGAGGTCGTCGCCCTGGCACGGTTCATCACCTGTGACTAGCGGGCCGTGAGGACGGAAAGGTGGCCGTCGCCGGAATGTGGAAATCCAGGGATAGCATACCGACCTGGCACGGTTCGCGATCGAAAAAGGGCCCCGAGGTTCGGGGCCTTTTCATTTGCGGTCGGCCACGGAGGGCCACTCCCGCCAGTGGCGCAACGACCAGGCTGTGCATGATCAGGCTGTGCATGATCAGGCTCACATGGCTGGCGCCGCCGGGAAACTGCCCGATTTCGTCCAGCATCTCAGGCGTCGTGAGCGCCGTGGCCAAGTCATCAATGTCCCACCAACCCTCTTCGATGCGCGAGATCTTCCAGACCAGCAGCTTGCGCCGCCGGCGTCCTTTTTTCGCGCCGCGGTGCGTCGAAATGGTTAGTTGCCTTCGTCGGATGTACGCCACCTTCGCCGCGTGGCAGAGGATTACCGAAGTGCGCTCGCCGTTGGAGTCATTCCTGCGCGGCTCGCCCTACCAGGAAGCATCCTGGGGCGACAGCGAATCGTTCGAATCTCGCGGGAACGAATTCATCACGTCGCGGAACGCCGCCCGGACTGGTTGATATTCTGCCTCATGCACATGGCCTCCGTATTGGGTGCCCCCGAATACCTGGGCTACCGACCGCTGGTGCACGCAAAGTCCGTCGACTTCGTTCGCCGTGTAGGCCCTGATGGGCGCTTACTGATGGTGGTGGTGAAGTTCCTCGACCGTAGCCTCGAGAGCTGGGTCACAACCACCCATCCCATGAACTACAGCGACTTGACTCGGCGTCTGCGCGCCCATACGATGCAATCTGTTGGTGGTGAGTCGTGAGGACGGAAAGCCTGCCGTCACCTTTGTGGGAATCCGGGAGGTCGGCGCCCCGGCACGATTCATCATCATCGAAAGCCGTTGAAACGTTGAAACGTTGAAGCGTTGAAGCGCTGAATGAAAAGGGCCCCGGGATTCGGGGCCTTTTTTGCGACGACAGCTGACCGCTAGACGAGCCTCAGTTGCGCCTTGTCCCGCTCATCCGGCACCGCGTCCAGCGGTGACCGGCCATCGCGCTCTACCAGCTGCGCCAGGATCATCCAGTACTTGCCCGGCTCGACCTCGGCCATTCGCCTCAGCGTTGAATCGACGCCCGCCAGGCCCATCCAGTGCGACGTGGTCGCGGCCGCCAATCGACGCGCCAATTCCGTGCGGCGCCTCAGAGTCAATGCTTCGTCATCCGTGGTTTTCATGACTGGAGAATAGCGCGCCGGCTCGAACCCGTGTCATCCGGGCGACGCGGAGCGGCGCAAATTTACGCACGCCGCCGGCGACCATGTCAGCTTCTCGCGCTCGAGCAGCGGCGCCGTTGACTCGGGCGTCCACACCTCGACCTGCCGCGCATCGGGATCCACCACCCAGTAGAGCGGCACGCCGACCTCTTGATAGAGCCGACGCTTCGTGAACCGGTCGTATCGCGTCGTCATGGGACTCAACACTTCGATCGCCAGAAGCTCAAGGCAGCGAACGTTTCGACGCTTCGACGCTTCGACGCTTCGACGGCTTTCTTGGCCTGGGTCAGCACCGTCCATCCGATGGCTTCTATTGCCTTGACTCGGCGATTGAAGGCCGGTACGATGCTAACAGTAGGTCGCGGGCCGTGAGGGCGGAAAGGCTTCCGCCGCCGGAATGTGGAGATCCAGGGGTTATGCCGACCTGGCGCGGTCCGTGACTCTGAGCAGGTGAAGTGCGAACCGTGAGGACGGAAAGGCTTCCGTCGCCGGAGTGGGGAAATCCAGGAGGTCGTCGCCCTGGCACGGTTCATCAGTGACTAGTGGGCCGTGAGGGCGGAAAGGCTCCCGCCACCTTTGCGGAGATCCAGGACAA
This sequence comes from Gemmatimonadota bacterium, assembly GCA_043735145.1. Lineage (GTDB taxonomy): Bacteria > Gemmatimonadota > Gemmatimonadetes > Gemmatimonadales > JACORV01 > DASXPG01. Next base: position 4,249 of record JAYTEN010000141.1, read on the forward strand.
ACGCCGACCTGGCGCGGTTCGCATCAAAGAAGGCCCCGATTCGTCGGGGCCTTTTCGTTGCTCTTGACTCGAGTCGCTCGTCATGACCCTGATGGCCGAGGCATCCGCGCTCGCCGCTGCCGTCCCGGGCCCGATGCACGACGCGCTGGCCGAGCTGCTCCGAACCGTGAACACGTACCACTCCAATCTCATCGAGGGTCACGACACGCGGCCCCGCGACATCATGCGCGCCATGGCCGGCGACTACTCCGCGCAGCCCGAACGGCGCGCCCTCCAGCTCGAAGCCGTCGCCCACGTCGACGTGCAGCGCCTCGTCGAGCATCGCCTGACCGCCGAGCCCGGACTCGATATCGCCTCCGCGGATTTCGTGCGCTGGGTGCACCGGGAGTTCTACGAACGGCTCCCCGCCGAACTCCGGCGGGTCGTGTCACGCTCCGGTACGCGCGTCTCGCTCGTCGAGCCCGGCGCGTGGCGGGACGGAGACGTGGACGTGGGCCGCCACCTCCCTCCGGCGAGCGAGGATATTCCGCGTTTCATGAAACGCTTCGACGACGGCTACGCGCCTGCACGGCGTCGAGCGGGTCGTCGCGATTCCGGCGAGTCATCATCGCCTGCTCTGGGTTCACCCCTTCCTCGATGGGAACGGGCGCGTCGCGCGCCTCTTCACCGACGCGTTCCTGCGCGGCGCCGGCCTCGGCGCCCACGGACTCTGGACGGCCTCGCGCGGGCTGGCGCGCAACCGGAGCCGCTACCTGGCGCTGCTCGAGGCGGCCGATGCCGAGCGTTGGGACGACTACGATGGGCGCGGTGCCCGGCCGGCGCGCGCGCTGGCGGAGTTCTGCGAGTTCTTTCTCGAGACCTGCATCGACCAGGTGCAGTACATGCGCGGGCTGCTCGATCCGCCGGCCTTCATCGAGCGCATGCGGCGGTGGAACGCTGGAGCCGCGGCGATCCCGGAGGACGGATGGAAGCTGCTGGCCGATATCGTCAGGCGCGGCGAGCTGCCCCGCGGCGAGGCCGCGCGCGCACTCGGCACCAGCGAGCGCACGGCGCGCCGAGTCGTGGCGCGCCTCCAGAAGGAAGGGGTGGTGACCTCGCTGACGCCGAAAAGCGCGCTCCGGCTCGCTTTTCCGGCGTCGGTGCTGGAGCACTGGTTCCCGTTGCTCGCGCCCTCATGATGCGTCCAGAGCCGGCAGGGAAGGGGCCGACGGCGGGGGCGCCGTGGGGTGAAGGCCGGCCGCATCTCGTCCTCATAACATGAGACGCCGATTGTCTGACGGGCTTGGACTATGCGGCCGGCCGGAATCCCGCGGTGCCCACGCCGGAGGCCCATCGCGCTGAAAACGAAAAAGGGCGGCCACGGGGGCCGCCCCTACGACCGTACCGCCGTACCGCCGTACCGCCGTACCTCCGGGGCCGCCCCTAGGTTTTCGTCCCCAGCCAGAGCTGCGAGAGCCTCGCATCCTCGAAATCGGCGCTGAAGTCGGTCCGCTCCAGGTTCCACAGCAACGTGACGTGAGCCGGACAATCCTCATCCGCGGGCTCTTCCTTCCGGCTCGCGGGCTCGCCGAGCAGCGCCACGAGGTCGGCCTCGGTGCTCGACGCCGTGAAGACGGCCGTGCGCCCGTGCCTGACGAGA
>JAYTEN010000142.1:0-4339 GCA_043735145.1 Gemmatimonadota bacterium
TGGTATTTCTTGAAGAGGCTGCGCGCCAGCACGTCGCGCAGGAGCAGCACGATGCCGACGACTTCGTGCGTCTCGACGCCCCGCGGGATGATGCGCTCGGACAGGTTCCGGGCGTAGGCCTGGAGGGCCTCGACGCTGCCGGTCTCGAGCACTTCCACGTAGTTGTCGAACACCGAGGTCGCTTCGGCGAAGATTTCATCCTTGGTCATCGCCGTCAGTAGCCGCGACTCCGTGATGCGCCGTACCCATTCCTCCCGCAGCTGGGTTCGGTTCTCCCGAAGGTGGGCCACCAGCTCGCTGAGCAGCGCGGCGGTGGGTTGCGTGCGGGTGGTCTCTCCGCTTTTTGCGGCCATAGGAGTGCGGTCCTCTTCCTTCGATTGACGTTTTTTGGAGCTTAGCGGCGATGCTGCGTTGTCTTACACTGCGGCCCAGAGGAGTGCAACGGTAGTGCCACGATTTGCGGCGGATTGAAATTGGCTGGTAATTCGTTGCATTATAAGTGTTTAGATATATCACTGGTGCCGTCATTCAGGCTCGAAAACCGCACCCCGCACCGTTAAAAGGCCAAAAAACTGCACCAAAAGAGTGCCCACCGCCTTTGGCAAAGGGTCGCGCGTCAGTGGGACTCTGGGGTCCCGGCTCTCTTCCATGCATCAACCGTGCGCGCGATCTGGCGGGCGTGAATTTCGAGGTGCTCGGCATAGATGCGGAGCCACTGAAGCGCGGTGTAGGGCTCGGCATGCTCGGTATGCCGCCCGGCACGCATCCACGCGGCCTCCGGCAGGCTGCGAATGAACGCGGCCGTCCAGGCCCGCACCGCTTCGATCTGCCGCAACGACAGATCCAGGGAGAGGCCGTCGTAGTTCATCTCGCGCGCCCAGCGATCCTGGTCATAGCCGGCAATCGTGGGCCCCGTTTCGCCCACGAGGTACCGGATGCGCATGGCCGAGTTGGTCTCGCTGTCGGCGCAGTGCACGACGATCTCGTGCACCGACCAGGTGTCGGGAGCGCTCTTCCAGCGGCGCGACGTTTCCGGGGCCCGCGTCAGCGCGGCGACCAGGAGCGCAGGACCGGCTTCGTAGCGCTGGAAGAGTGCTTCGCGTTCGTCGGCGTTCATGTCTTGATCCCATCGAGAGTTTCCCGGACCCGCCGGGCGAGCTGCGCCGGCGTCCACGGCTTGGCCAGCAGCGGGACTTCCATGGCGGCGGCGTCGGCGGCGCGGGGCGTGTAGCCGCTGGTGAGCAGCATGCCGGCCCGGCTCCCCTGGCGGCGCAGCGCCGCGACGAGCTCGATGCCCCCCATCCGCGGCATCACGACGTCGGCGAGCACCAGCGCGATCTCATCGGCGTGCACCTGGTAGAGCTGGAGCGCGTCCTCTCCCGTCGTCGCCGAGAGCACGCGGTACCCCTGCCGCTCGAGGATGCGGCGCGCCGCGGCGCGCACGCCCTCGTTGTCCTCGACCAGAAGGATGGTTTCGGATCCGCCCCGGATCTCCCCCGCGTCGGCGGGATCGTCCAGGGGCGTGTCGGCGGGCGCCGGCGGGAAGCGCAGCTCGACGGTCGTGCCCTTCCCCACTTCGCTGGTGACGCGAATGTGCGCGCCGTGCTGCTGCATCACGCCGTAGACAATCGACATGCCGAGCCCGGTGCCCGAGCCCACCGGCTTGGTGGTGAAAAAGGGATCGTAGATCTTCTCCAGCGTCGTCGCGTCCATCCCCTCACCGTCGTCGGCCATCGTGATGCAGACGCACGGCCCCGGCTTCCCCCAGTCGAGCCGGTCGACGTCGGCCTGGCTCATGGCGCGCAGCTCCGCCGTCAGCCTCAGCTTTCCGCCGGTCGGCATCGCGTCGCGCGCGTTGGTGGCGAGGTTGAGCAGCACCTGCTCGAGGCCGGCGGGGTCGGCCTGGATCGCCGGCAGTGGCTTCTCGACATACGTCTGCAGCTCGATGGATTCCGGAACGACGCGGCGCAGCAGCCGGGTGGTATCCCACAACAGGTCGCCGAGCTCGACGCGCGTCAGCTCGGGACGCTCCCGCCGCGCGAAGACCATGAGCTTGCGCACCAGCTCGGCCCCACGGCGCGCGGCGCGCCGCAAGTCGGATAGCTCCTCGCGGGGCTCGGGCGGACCATCGGCGACGGCGTCGGTGAGCAGATCGGCGTTCGTGAGGATGGCGGTCAGCAGGTTGTTGAAGTCGTGGGCAATGCCGCCGGTCAGCTGCCCGATGGCTTCCATCTTCTGGGCATGCCGCAGCTGTGACTCGAGGTGGCGCAGCTTCAGCGCGCCTTCGCGCATCGCGGTCACGTCGGCATACGACACCACCACGGCCGAGACGTCGCGCTCGCCGCCCGGGACGATGGGCTCGGCGTTCACCGACAACCAGAGGCGCCGGCCATCAGCCTGCTCGATGCCCATCACGACATCACGCTGCGGCGCACCGGTGCGCAGCACCAGCATCGACGGATGCTCGTCGAGGGGCAGATCGGCCCCGTCCGCGCGCATCAGCCGCACCGGCTGGCCCTGGGATCCCGAGGTCCGTGCCGACAGCATGACGGAGCTTCCGAGGAGTCGCGCGGCGCTGGGGTTGCACCACACGACTTCGCCCGCGGCGTCGTGGAGCACGACGCCCTCGACCATTGCGTCGAGGACGAGGCGGAAGGTGTCCGCCGAGATGCGCTCCATCGGGGGCAGGCTCACGGAGCGGGGAAAGTGCACCGGGGCGTTACGTTTCGGAAGCCACACCAGTCCATCTGGCACACCCCGTTGTACAATGAAGAAGGCGGCGTTAACGACAGTGATGCCAATCCACCACGCGGTGAAAGCCGCGGTCCGCCGCGGCGCCATCGCCGGAACCTGCATGGTCGCCGCCGCCTGCCTGCCGTCGGGCCCTCCGGGGGGCAGCATGGCGCGCTTCAGTCCCACCAATCGCGACCCGGTGGGGTTTCTGCTCCTGAACCGGGACAGTCTCTTGCTGCCCGATAGTACGGTCCAGCGCCTGGTGCAGTTGAACCTGCGGCTCTTCCGGCGCAACCAGCCGCTGCAGAATCAGATCGATTCGATCATGCGCGATGTGCGCACCAGCCGCCGCACCGCCATGACGGATACCAGCGCGATCCCGGCCGACCTGCGCGAGCAGGCGCGACCGCTGGCCGAGCAGATTCGCGCCCAGACGGCGGCGGTGAAGGACACCGCGTGGGCGTGGCTCACCGACTTCGAGCGCGAGCGTGCCGACTCGCTCGCGGCGCGGCAGGAGCTGCGGATGCGCAAAGGGCAGCCCATGACGGCGGGGCCGGCGTCGCAGCGACCGTAATCTGCACGCTAAATGACCAGTAGTAGAATACAGACGTCGCAGGATCAGGCAGGTTCAGGCAGGACGAGAAACAGCAACAGGGCCCGGATTTCCGGGCCCTGTTGCTTAGCCTCCGACTTCCTGCGCCTGCCTGAACCTGTGACGTCTGCATTCTACTACTATGACCGATCGGTTGATCAGTTTGCGGCTCGAGGGGCGGCGGGTTTCCGGGGCATCATCTCCTCGCGGTTCGCAATCGTGTAGATGGACCAGGCGACGATGGTCGCGGCCTGCTTCAGGTCATCCATCGACAGCCGCTCGTAGGTGTCGAGGTTGGAGTGGTGGGTGCGGGTGCCGTAGTCGAGCGGGTCCTGCACGTACTGGAATCCGGGGACGCCCGCGCCGTCGAAGGAGAGGTGGTCGGTGCCGCCGGTATTGCCGGGCACCATCGTCACCACGCCGATGTCGCGGAAGGGCGAGAGGATCTGCTCCCAGACGGGAATCACGGCGGCGTTGGACTGGGCGTAGACGCCGCGCAGGCGGCCGCTGCCGTTGTCCACGTTGAGGTAGGCCGAGATGTTCGGCATGTCGGCGGCGTGCTTGCGCACGTAGTCGCGCGAGCCGAGGAGGCCCTGCTCTTCGCCGCTCCAGAGCGCGATGCGGACGCTGCGGCGCATCGGCAGGTTGAGGGTCTTCAGGATGCGCATCGCTTCCATCATCACGATCGATCCGGCGCCGTTGTCGGTCGCGCCCTGGCCGGGGTGCCAGCTGTCGTAATGCGCGCCGATCATCACCCACTCGGTGGCCCGGTCGGTGCCGGTGATCTCGCCGACGACATTGTACTCGCGGCGGTCGTTGTTGGTGAAGCGGTTCTGGATGTTCAGCTCGAGGCGGACCGGCACGTTGCGCCGCGCGTCGCGCCACATCTGGCCGTAGTGCTCCAGCGAGACCGTGAGGGCGGGCAGCGGCTCGAAGTTCAGGCTGTCCTTGGCCTGCCGCCACTGCGGGCCCTGGCCGGTGAGGAGCATGCCGAAGCCCCAGCCCGAGGGGTTG
>JAYTEN010000143.1:0-20892 GCA_043735145.1 Gemmatimonadota bacterium
GGCGGCGCCCGTCCCCGCGCTGCTGCTCGCGGCGCCCGTCGGGTCGCGGGGACTCGCGGCGCGGGGCGGGCGGCGCCGCCGGCGCGGCCACGGCTCCCGCCGGCGCGGCGGCGGGGCGTCCCTGCGCGGCTTCCATCTCGGCCTTCAGCTCGGCGAGCGGGACGATGCGCATGGTGCCGTCCTCGGTGCGCACCGTCACGCGGTCCCGGAAGATGTCGATGCTGTGGACCTTCTCGAACCCCTTGGACGTCGCGAGCACTTTCCCTTCCTTGGGAAAGCGCTTGCGGCTCTGCACGTAGAACTCGTGCTCGAAGCGCAGGCAGCAGAGCAGGCGGCCGCAGGGCCCCGAAATCTGCGAGGGGTTCAGCGAGAGCCGCTGGTCCTTGGCGATGTGGAGGCCGATGGGCCGCAGCTCGGTCAGGAAGGTCGCGGAGCAGAGCTCGCGGCCGCAGCGGCCGATGCCGCCGAGGCGCGCTGCCTCGTCGCGCACGCCGATCTGGCGCAGCTCGATGCGGGTCCGGAACTGCGAGGCCAGCTCGCGCACCAGGGCGCGGAAGTCCACGCGCTTGTCGGCCGTGAAGAAGACGGTGAGCTTGTTGCGATCCCACTGCCACTCGGCGTCGGACACCTTCATCGGCAGGTGGTGCGCGTCGGCTTTCTGGCGCACCTTCCGCCGGACGTCGTCTTCGCCCTTGCGCAGGTCCTCGTGGGCGCGGCGGTCCGTGACGCTGGCGCGGCGCACCACCTTGCGCGTCGGCTCGGGGGGCCGGCGCTCCCGCTCGACGTCGCCGCCGCGCTCCTTCTCGCCCAGCGCGCAGCCCTGGCAGCGGTCGCACTTCTGTTGCGCCACCGGTCCGATCGCCGAGACGACGCCGTAGTCGAGGCCGCGCTCGGACTCGACGATTACGGGCTCCTTCGCCCGGAGCGGCTCGGGCTCGAACCATTCGAAGTAGGCTTTGCGCTGCCCCTTGAAGTGGACTTCGACCAGCTGCGGCACGCTCAGGTCTCCTCGAACTTCCCCATGCGCAGGAATTTCTCCGCGCGCGCGGCGACCAGGGCGTCCGCCGGCAGGGAGGCGAGCTCGTCGATGGTGCGGGTCAGGGCCTCGGCGAGGGCGAGCGCGGCGCCGTCGGGATCGGCGTGCGCGCCGCCCACCGGCTCGGCGATGATCTCATCGATGACGCCAAGCCCCAGCAGGTCGGGGGCCGTCAGCTTCAGCGCCGCGGCGGCGCGCTCGCGCTGCGAGGAGTCCTTCCAGAGAATCGCGGCGCAGCCCTCCGGCGAGATGACCGAGTAGATCGAGTTCTCGAACATCATCACCCGGTCGGCCATGCCGAGCGCCAGCGCGCCGCCTGATCCGCCCTCGCCGATCACCACGGCGACGATCGGCGTGCGCAGCGTCGCCATTTCCTCGAGGTTGCGCGCGATCGCTTCGGCCTGGCCACGCTCTTCGGCGCCCAGGCCGGGGTAGGCGCCCGGCGTGTCGATGAGGGTGACGATGGGCAGCGTGAAGCGCTGGGCGAGGTGCATCATCCGCAGCGCCTTGCGATAGCCCTCGGGGTGGGGCATCCCGAAGTTGCGGCGGAGGTTTTCCTTGGTGTCGCGCCCCTTCTGCTGGCCGATGACCACCATGCTGCGGCCCTCGAGCCGCGCGGTCCCGCAGACGATCGCGGGATCGTCGCGATAGAGACGGTCGCCGTGGAGCTCGATGAAGTCGGTGAAGACCGTGTTGATGTAGTCGAGGGCGTAGGGGCGGCGCTGGTGCCGCGCCACCTGCACCCGCTGGAACGGCGTCAGGTTGCGGTAGATCTCGACGCGCAGCTCGGCGAGCTTCTCCTCGAGCGGCGCGATTTCGCGGCGCACGTCGAGGGAGCGCTGGGTCGCGAGACGCCGGAGCTCCTCGATCTGGCGCTCGAGCTCGGCGATCGGCTTTTCGAATTCGAGCGCGAACGCGGAGGCCATGGGCCTACCCCGCCTTTACGAGTTCAACACGTCCCGCGCCGACGACGTCGGTCAGCGCAGCGATGAGTTCGTCGTCCAGCGCGACCTGGAGTCCGCGCGCCCGGAAGCGCGCCAGCCCCCCGCCGTTGTCGTCCTGCCATTCCACCATCACCGGTGACGGGCCCGGGTGGGCGCGGCACACCGCGGCCGCGGCCCGCATCGCGTCGGGCGGCACCGCGTCGCCGCGGGCCCAGCGCAACGCCAGCGCGACCCGCCCCAGGGCGCGGAAATCGGCGAGCGGCTGCGCATCCTCGACGATGAACGGGGCATCTTCTTCGCCGCGGTCACGCAGCGAGTAGCCACCGGTCACCAGTACCGCGCCGTCCGGCACCAGCACGCGCGCGAGCTTCTTCCACGACTCGGGAAAGACCAGCACTTCCGCCGATCCGTGAAAATCCTCCAGGGTCACCTTCGCCCACTCGGCGCCGGTGCGCTTGGCGATCTGCCGCTTCAGCGACGTGATGACCGCGGCGACCTGGATCTTGTCCTCGGACCACTGGCCCAGGTCCGCGGTGGTGTGCGACGCGAAGAGACTGACCTCGCTCGCGAACCGGCCTAGGGGATGGCCCGACACAAAGAATCCCACCAACTCCTTCTCGCGCGCAAGGCGCTCGGCTTCCGACCATTCCGGAACCTCGGGCAGCCGGGGGGCGGGTGGGGGGAGCCGGGCGTCCTCGATATTGCCGAACAGGGTGGACTGGCCGGCGGCCACTTCGGCCTGGTGCAGGCCCGCTTCGGCGACAACACGGTCGATGGCGGCGAACAGCTGCGCACGATGCCCGCCCAGCCCGTCGCAGGCCCCGCTCGCGACCAGCGCCTCGATCACGCGCTTGTTGCAGACCCGCAGGTCGATGCGCGCCACCAGGTCGTGCAGTGAGGCGAAGGGTTTCTCGCCGCGCGCGCCGAGGATCGAATCCACCGCGGTGCGGCCGACATTGCGGATGGCGCCGAGGCCGAACCGGATCTGGCGCTCGCCGACGACGGTGAAGTGCCACCCCGACTCGTTGATCTCGGGCGCCATCACCTCGATGCCCATGTCGCGGCAGGCGCCGATGTACTTCACCACCGTCTTCGTGTCGCCGATGGCGCACGACAGCAGCGCAGCCATGAACTCGGCCGGGTAGTGCGTCTTCAGCCACGCCGTCTGGTACGACAGCACCGAGTAGGCGACCGAGTGCGACTTGTTGAATCCGTACCGGCCGAAAGTCTCGATCTGCCCGGCGATGTCCTCGATGACCTTCCTGGGGTGGCCCTTCGCGACCGCCTGGTCCACGAAGTTGCCGAGCTCCTTCTTGATGAGCTCGGCGCTCTTCTTGCCGACCGCCTTGCGCAGCACGTCCGCCTGCCCGAGCGAATAGCCCGCGAGCACGTTGGCGATGCGCATGACCTGCTCCTGGTACACGATCACGCCGTACGTCGGCTCGAGCACCTCCCGCATCGCCGGCAGCGCATACCGGACGGCCTCGGTGCCGCGCTTGCGGTTGATGTAGACCATGTGCATGCCGCTGTCGAGCGGGCCCGGCCGCACCAGCGCGTTGGTGGCGACGAGGTCGTCGAAGCGGTCGCAGCGCATCTTCACCAGCGCGTCGGTCGCGAGCGACGATTCGAACTGGAAGACGCCGGCGGTGTGCCCCGCGCGCAGCGTCGCGTACGTCGCGGGATCGTCGAGCGGCAGCCCGTCCAGATCGATCGCGACGCCGTGGCGCTCCTTGATCGAATCGGTCGCCCGGCGCAGCACCGTCAGCGTCGTGAGGCCGAGGAAGTCCATCTTGAGCATCCCGACCTTCTCGAGCGCGACCATGTCGTACTGCGTGATGATCGCGTCGTCGGCGGCGCCCGAGCCGGTGCCCCGTCCCGGCATCGTGCACACCGGCACGTAGTCGGTGAGCGGGCCGGGCGCGATGACGATGCCCGCGGCGTGGACCGAGATGTGCCGCGACATGCCCTCGATGCGCGTCGCGTAGTCCACCATCTGCAGATAGGTCGGGCTGCTGTCGATCTGCTGCTTGAGCTCGGCGACCTGCTTGATCGCCTCCGGCAGCGAAACGTACGGCTGGCCGGGGTGGCTGGGGATCAGCTTGGTGATGCGGTCGGCCTCCGCCGCGCTCACGCCGATCACGCGGGCGACGTCCTTCACGGCGGCGCGCGCCTTCATCGTTCCGAAGGTCACGATCTGGCCCACGGACTCGCGGCCGTAGCGCTCGCGCACGTACTCGATCACTTCGCCGCGGCGCTCCTCGCAGAAGTCCACGTCGATGTCGGGCGGCGAGATGCGCTCCGGATTCAGGAAGCGCTCGAACAGCAGGTCGAAGGGGAGCGGATCGACGTTGGTGATCCAGAGAACATAGGCGACGATCGAGCCCGCGGCCGAGCCGCGGCCCGGGCCCACGGGAATGTCGCGCGCGCGGGCCCACGCGATGAAGTCCGCGACGATCAGGAAGTAGCCCGAGTAGCCGACCTTGGTGATGACGCCAAGCTCATAGTCGAGCCGCTCCTTCACGTGGACCGGCAGCGGCGTGCCGTAGCGCCGGGCCGCGCCCTCGCCGGCCAGGCGGACCACGAGCTGGTCCTCGTTCTCGGCGCCGTCGGGAAGCGGGAACGCGGGCAGGAAGTAGCGCTTCTCGAAGTCGAACTCGCAGGTGTTGGCGATCGCCTGCGTGTTGGCGAAGAGGTCGTCGCGGTCCGGGAACAGCCGCCGCATCTCCGCTTCCGACTTCACGTAGCTCTCGGTGCCCTCGAAGCGGAACCGCTTGGGGTCGCTCAGGTCCTTGCCGGTGCCGATGGCGAGGAGCACGTCGTGGGCCGCCGCGTCCTCGCGCTTCAGGTAGTGGGCATCGTTGGTCGCGACCACGCCGATGCCGAGCTCCTGGCCGATCCGCAGCATCCCCTCGCGCACGACCTTCTCGTCGGCGAGGCCGTGGTCCTGGACCTCGAGCCAGTAGTTGCCCTCGCCGTACACCTTCGCGTGCCAGGCCGCGATGTCCCGGGCCGTGTCGTAGCGGCCGGCGCGCAGCCACAGGGCCACCTCGCCCGACATGCAGGCGGCCAGGCAGACGATGCCCTCCTTGTGCTTCTCCATCGTCTCGTGGTCGATGCGCGGGCGCCGGTAGTAGCCCTCGACGAACCCGATCGACGTCAGCTTCACCAGGTTGCGATAGCCGGCCTTGTTCTTTGCCAGCAGGACCAGGTGGGCGTAGTTGGCGGGGGCGCCCTCGGGCTTTTCGCGCCGGTGCCGCGAGCCGAAGGCGACGTACGCCTCGAACCCCAGGATCGGTCGGATCCCGGCCGCCCGGGCCTGCTCGTAGAAGGTCCAGGCGCCGAAAATATTCCCGTGGTCGGTCAGACCCAGGGAATCCATACCAAGCTCCCTGGTCCGGCTGATCAGATCGGGGATCCGATTGGCGCCGTCGAGAAGCGAGTATTCGGAGTGCGTGTGGAGATGCACGAAGGACATCGTGGCGCAAGTTACCGTGTGACCTTCATCCTTGACAACGCCGGTCGGTACCGGCAAAGGTTCGGCACTCTCGGATCGGGGCGACGTGCTACAACGTGTTGTCGGACAATCACTTGGATTTATCGGGCTGGCGGCGCTGGGCGCGCTCGGAGCGTGCGGGAGCGAACCCGCGGCTCCCTGCGGCGCCGGCGCGAGCTTGCCGGCCGCCGTGCCGGTCACCGCGCAGGTCTCCCTGGCTCCGGGAGAGTTCACCCTCATCACCGATAGTGCCGCAAGCGGCGCGGTTGTCTTCCCGGCGGCCGGAGCCCGCGGCGCGACCTACCTGGTCGTGGGGCAGCTGGCCACCGACATCGCCGGCAACTGCTCCACCTTCGCCCTGGGTGGCCAGGCGGCCGGCCTCGACCTGCGGGCCGCGCCCGCCGGCCACGTCACTACCGCCATGCGATTTCACGACCTGCTGCGCGAGCGCGAGCACCTGCTGGCTGGCCTTGCGGCTCTGCACCGCGACGGGCTGCGCGCCGCTGCGCCGGTGCGCACGCCTCCGCCGGCGACCGGATCAAGGCGCAGCTTCAAGGTCTGCGCCAACATCAGCTGCGGCCAGCTGCGCAGCGTGGGGGCGACGGCGCTCTGGGTGGGCGGCCATGCCGCGATCTTCGTGGACGACAGCGTCCCCGCGGGCGGGTTCAACCAGGCCGACCTGACCGAGATAGGCAACCAGTTCGACCAGGTGATCTACCCGATCGATACCGATCGTTTTGGCGCCGAGTCCGACATCGACGGCAACGCGCGGGTCATCGTGCTGCTCACCCACCGCATCAACGAGCTGGTGCCGGTTCCCGGGTGCAGCACCTCGTTCATTACCGGGTTTTTCTTCGGCGCCGACCTGACCCCGGGACTGTCGACGCAGTACAACAACGGCGAAATCTTCTACGGCATGGTGCCCGATCCGGCGGGCAGCGCGACGCGCTGCGCGTATTCCCGGGCGTTCGTGAAGCGCATCCTGCCCACGACGTTCATCCACGAATTCCAGCACATGATCTCCTACAACCAGCACGTGCTGCTACGAGGCGGCCCGGACGAAGTGCTCTGGCTGAACGAGGCGATGAGCCATCTCGCCGAGGAGCTGGGGGGGCTGCACTACGACAGCCTCGGCGTGGACAGCACGGCGCAGCGCTACCACCTGGGCAATCTGTTCAACGCCTATATCTGGATGCGCGACCCGCAGAACAACGCGATGGTCACGGAGACGTCGCCCGGATCGCTCGAAGAGCGCGGCGCCGAGTGGCTGTTTCTCCGCCATGTCGTGGACCAGTTCGGTCCCGCGACCACGCGCGCGCTGACGCAGACGTCGCTCACCGGCGCGCCGAACCTCGCCGCGGCGACGTCGAATACCCCGTTCCGCGCGCTGCTGGGAAGGTGGGCGATGGCGGTGTACCTGAGCGGACTGCCCGGCTTCGCGCCGCCCGCCGCGCTGGCCTACCGCACCTGGGATTTTCGCGCGTCGTTCGCACTGCTCCATTCTCAGCACCCGCAGGAGTTTCCGGTCGCCGACCCGCTCCAGCCCGATTCCGGCGTCGCCGGCGCGATCTCCGTTACCGGCACGCTGCAGGCGGGGTCGGCCGCCTACGTCATCACCACCCAGCCTCCCACCGCGGCGGGCTTCGAGCTCGTCTTCCGCGGTCCGCATGGCGGCGGCATCGCGACCGTCGGCGTTCCCCAGCTCGCCGTCATCAGGATTCGCTGAGCCGCGCGCTGCTGCTGGTCATCGCGGTGGCGGGTGCCGCCGGTCCGCTCGCCGCGCAGGGCAACGGCACGACCGGCGGTGTGCTCCTCGAGCTCGCGGCGACACCGCGGCAGGTCGCGTTCCAGGGCGCCTACTCGGCCGTCGTCGGTGACGAGGGGAGCATCTTCGTGAACCCCGCGGGCATGGCGCCGATTCGCCGCGCCGCCATCGGCGTGAGCCAGGAGCGCGGCCTGTTCGGCACCACGCTGTCCACCGCCGCGGCGGCGGTGCGCGTCGGGCGCTTCGATCTCGGCGTGGGCGTGATGTACATGGACCTCGGGGGCGACAGCGTGATCGTCCCCGATCCGGCATTCGGCGGCGACCGGGGGATGGCGACGGGCGGTGTGATCAGCGCCTGGAACGGACTCGCCGTCGGCGCGGTCGCGTACCGGCGAGGCATGATCTCCATCGGCGCGAGCGTGAAGTACCTCCAGGAATCGGTGGGGGATGGCACCGCGACGCCGCCGGCGGGGACGTCGGGCGTGACCGGCGACATCGGCGCGGCGATCGCGCTGTTCGACATCATGGCCCTCGGCTTCTCCATGCAGAACGTCACCGGGCGGATCAGCAGCGCCGGCGTGCCGCTCACGCTGCCTCGGACCAGCCGCTTCGGCATCGCGTTGAACGTGGTGGATCCGCAGGGAACGACGCGGCTCCTGCTGACCAGCGATCTCATCAATCCGCCGGGCGGCAATTCGTGGTGGGCGTTCGGATTCGAGGGCGGCGTCGTCTCGGGCGGCATCGGGCTGCTCGGACGCGCCGGGCTCGCCGCGGGGCGCGGTCCGTCCGACCGCAAGCCGTACAGCCTGGGCGCCGAAATACAGGTGAAGGGGTTCCGGCTGGAGTACGCGTGGCAGGGGTACGACGCGCTCGCCACGGGATCACACCGCTTCGGGGTGCGGTGGGTGCGGTGAAACCAGTCGCCAAGACGCCAAGTCGCCAAGTCGCCCGGTCCCTGGACGCGTAGTCGTGCGAACGGGAAAGTCGATACTTCGGCGGATCGGCAGGGCGCTGCTCGTCATCCTGCTGATTCTGCTGGCGCTCTACGGTATCGCCTACGCCGCCTTCGCCGATGTTCGCTACGTCACCCAGGCGGCGGTCGCGGAGGCAAGGATCCTGCGGAACCGACGCCCCATCGCCGAGGTGATCGCTGACAGCGCCACCGACCCCCGGGTGCGGGGCAAGCTCCTGCTGGTCGTCGCCGCCCGGGCGTACGCGCGCGATTCGCTCGGCCTCGACGTCGGCGAGACCTACACCACCTATTCGCAGCTGGATCGCGACACGCTGGTGATCGTGCTGTCGGCAGCACCTAACGACAAACTGGAAGCGTACACCTGGACCTGGCCCGTCGTGGGGCGCGTCCCCTACAAGGGGTTCTTCTCGCTCGACGCGGCGCGGCGCGAAGCCCAGCAGCTCCAGGACGCGGGGATGGACACCTACCTGCGGCCCGCCGGGGCCTTCTCGACACTGGGATGGTTCAACGACCCGCTGCTCTCCACCATCGTGCGCGAGGACTCGGTCGAGCTGGCCGGCACCATTGTGCACGAGACGCTGCACAACACGATCTTCGTGAAGGGCCACGTGGACTTCAACGAGTCGCTGGCCGAGTTCACGGGCTACCGGGGCGCCGAGGCGTTCTTCCTTTCGCGCGGTGACTCGGGGTCCGCGCGACGGGCCGCGGGGCGGTGGCGGGACATCCTGCGGCTGGCGCGATTCTACGACGGCCTCGAGGCGCGGCTCAAGCGCGTCTACGCGTCGGGCGCGCCCGGCCCCCAGATCCAGCAGGCCCGCAACGAGGTTTTCCAGGATGCGCTGCTGCAGATGGCGGGGCCGCTCGCGGCCGAGCTTGAGACCATCGACGGGCTCCGGCTCGCCGAGCGGCCGCTGAACAACGCGTCATTCCTGGCCCAGCGCGTCTATGGCACCGGCCTCGACCGGTTCGACCGGGTGCTGGAGCGATACGGTGGCAATGTTCGCGAGACGATTGCGGGGATCCGCCGCGCGCTGCAGGGCGCTGCCGATCCGTGGGCGGCGCTGGCGGCGCTGGAGCTTCCGCCGGCTGGCGCGGGTGACGGCGCGCGATGACCGGTTGATTTCGAGGTCCCCGAAACGGGTGACGACGCCGGCATCGCAGATGGACGTGTGACGGATGGCCGGGCGGGCCGTCGGATCAGGCCTGGAAAGCACCCGAGAGGCGGCGGCGCCAGGGCGCCTGGAGGCTGACGACGAGGGCCGCGGCCTCGGCGGCCTCGATGGGAGGCAGGTCTCGCTCCAGGGCCGCGGCCGCCGCGGTCGCGACGAGATCCTTGTCGAGGGCCCCCAGCCGGCCCGCGACGTCGGCGGCGAAATCCACCGCCGGCGCCTGCGCGAGGGCGAAGGTGGCGCCGGCCTTCCAGCGGGCGAGTCGCGCGATCTGCTTGGCCCAGTCCGCCGCGCCGTTGTTGAACACGGTGACGATGAGCGGACGGTCGGCGGGATCGAGCGCGGCCACCATCGCCACGTCGACGCCGATGCGCCGCGCGAGGGCATCGGCGAGGGCCGCATCGGAAGGCAGCGCGCCGGCGATCGCCGCGGGGGCCCATCCCGCAAGGCGTACGAACGATGCGATCGACGCAATCGACCGGGCGAAGGAATCGGTGAGCTGGCTGGCCGGAATGGATTCGGGGTCGAGCAGGACCGTGCCGGTGAGAACGTAGGCGCGCTCACGCGCGGTGAACTGCTTCGGCTTGCGTCCGCCGAGGGACGCGGCGCGGTGGGTGGCCAGCACCTCGCGCTGGGCATCGCGCCGCGGAATCTCGTGCTCGGTCGCTTCCCCGGCGGCCTCGAAGGCGACGCTGGCGGCGTCGTACTGGCCGGCCTCGCGGAGGATATGTCCGCGCAGCATCAGCGTGTCGGTATGCGGCTCCAGCGCAAAGGCGCGGTCGAGTGCCAGGAGCGCGCGCGGGTATTCCCCCACTCGATAGGCGGCGTAGGCCAGCTCGTGCCAGGCGAGCGCGAGATTGCCGTCGCGTTCGAGTGCCGCTTCGAGCGCGGCCACGGCTTCGCGGGTCCGGCCCAGCTCGCTCAATGCGGCGCCCTTGAGCGCCAGCGGCATGGCGGCGTCGGGGCCGAAGTGCTGCTCGGCCAGCAGCGCGGCACCGAGCGCGTCCTCGAGCCGGCCTTCGCGCCGCAGCAGGTCGCACAGCTCGATCCATCCCGCCGGGATGCCGGGATGCTGCTCGAGCACGCTGCGATACTCCCCTTCGGCGGCCTCGAGGTTGCCCTCGCGAGCCAGCCAGCGCGCCTTGGCCAGATCCTGTTCCTGCGGCTCGGCGCGGAAGACGGCAAACGAGGAGGTGAGGCGCATGGCGGAGAAGATACGCGCCGGGGGGCGGTCGGCTAGACCCTGCGGGGCGGCCCCGGGACGTGATCGAGGGTAGCGCGGCGGCGCAATTCCGCGGTACGTTTTGCGACCTATGACACCCTTCGAAGACTTCGTCTCGCGCGAAAAGCCGCGGCTGCTCTCCGACCTCAAGGAGTGGCTCCGCATTCCCAGCGTCAGCACCCTGCCCGAGCATGCCCCGGACTGCCGGCGGGCCGCCGAATGGCTGGCCGCCCGCGTCAAGCGGCTCGGCTTCACCGTCGACGTGATCGAAACCGAGCGGCACCCGATCATCTGGGCCGTGGGCCCCGCGGTGCCCGGCGCGCCGACGATCCTCTGCTATGGCCACTACGACGTGCAGCCTCCCGACCCGCTGGGGGAATGGGAAACACCGCCCTTCGAGCCGACGGTGCGCGGGGGCAACATCTACGCGCGCGGCACCGCCGACGACAAGGGCCAGGTGTTCTGCGTCGTGTCGGCGATCGAGGCGCTGGCCGAGGTCAGCGGTTCGCTGCCGCTCAACATCCGGCTGCTGATCGAGGGCGAGGAGGAAGTCGGGTCGAAGGGCCTGACGAAATTCCTCACGAAGGAGCCCGACCGCACCCGGGCCGACGCGGTGCTGGTCACCGACGTGCACATGGTGGCGCCGGGATACCCGAGCGTGGACACCGCGCTGCGCGGCATCGTGCACGCCGAGATCCACGTGCGCACCCTGAAGAAGGACCTGCATAGCGGTCTGTATGGCGGCGCGGCGCCCAACGCGATCGAGACGATCTGGCACCTGCTCGAGCAATTGAAGGGCCCGAACGGCGTGATCCGGATCCCCGGCATCTACGACCGGGTGAAGAAGCCGACCGCGCGCGAGCTGAAGGCGTGGAAATCGCTGCCGATCAAGGAAGCCGGCTTCCGGAAAGAGGCTGGCGCGAAGGGACTCAACGGCGAAGCGCGGTTCAGCTTCCTGGAGCGGACCTGGTCCCGGCCGACGCTCGAGGTGCACGGCATCGTGGGCGGCTTTACCGGGGCGGGAGCCAAGACGGTCATTCCCGCCGAGGCGACGGCGAAGTGCTCGCTGCGGCTGGTCCCGGCGCAGCGCGCGGAAGAGGTCGTGAAGCTGCTGAAGAAGGCCGTGAAAAAGGCGGCGCCGCCGTATGCCGACGTGACGGTGGACATCCTCTCGGCCAGCGATCCCTTCGAGACGCCGATGGACGCGTGGCCGTTCCAGGCGCTCGACCGCGCCTACCGGGAGGTGTGGAAGCGCGGCATCGCGCCGATCCGCTCCGGCGGGTCCATTCCCATCGTGCCGCTGCTCCAGCAGCGCAAGGCGCCGATCCTGCTCACCGGCATCGGCCTGCCCGACGACGGGCTGCACGCACCTAACGAAAAGCTCACGCTGGACCAGTTGTGGAAGGGCATCCCGCTGTTCGCGCGGTTCTTCCAGATCCTGGCGGAGCGGCGCTAGGGCCACTGCCCCACTAGTATTTCCCGATGCCTCCGCGACCCCCACCATCCCCGGGCGTGCTCACCATCCTGTGCGCGATCGCCGCGGCCGCCGCGCTGTGGGTGAGCAGCGCCGTCGACCAGGTCATGCGCGGGCTGGTCGGGTCGCTGTTCGGCGTCCCGTTCCAGGGACTCCAGATCGCGGCGGATCGCGCCTTCCTGCTGACCGCCATCCAGGGTCCGACGACGTCGCTCGGCGGGGGCGCGTTCGCCGCCATGGTGCTCGCCGGCGCACTCGTCAGCGGGCTGCTGGCGTGGCTGCTGTATGCCTTCGTTCGGGCAGTCCACTCCTCGGGGTGGCTGCGCGCCTTCGCGCTTGCCTGGGTGACGGTTGCACTGCTGTGGCTCCCCGCCGCGATGGCGGCGTCGACGCTGTCACGGGGAGCTGGTCCCGGCCACGAGCTCTACGCCCGGCTGGGTGAGCCGATGGCGGGACGCTGGACGGCGCTGGCTCTCGGCCTGGCGGGAGTGTTCCTGGCGGCCGGGCCGATCAGCCGGTGCGCCGTGGCGGTCGGGCGGTCCTGGATGCGCGCCGACGGCCTCGAATTCCGCCGCCGGCTGGTTCGCGTGACGGTGGGGTGGCCCGCGGTAACGGCCCTTGCCCTGATGGCTTACGCGGCCGGCTGGGCACCGTCGGCCTGGTCGCTGGTATTCGTCGTCGGCGCGCTAGGGGCGTTGCAGGTTCAAACCCGGTAGGATGCAACTTTTGAGGGGGCCAGAGCGTCTATAGCAATGTAGACCCCCGGTCTGGCTCCGCTTCGCAGCAGCAGCCAGACCACTCCGCAGCAGCCGCGGGCGTCCGACCAAGAATCGGGCGCCCGCGTCCTCCTTACCACCAGTCGCCAAGTCGCCAAGTCGCCAAGTCGCCCAGTCGCCCAGCTAGCCGGAGGCGGCTCCAAGTCGAACGTTTGTGCGAAGGAGCGTACGACCGCCGCCCGTACCTGCTCGCCGAGGGTGGCGGCTTCGGACCCGGCGACTTGGCGACTTGGCGACTTGGCGACTTCCTTCTCAACACTCGTCATCTCGACATCCGGTATGCCGCAGGGCACGATCAGCGAAAAGGGGGAGAGGTCCGTCGTCACGTTGAGCGCGAAGCCGTGCCACGTCACCCACTGCCGCACGTGAATCCCGATGCTCGCGATCTTGCGGCCGCCGGTCCACACCCCCGTATAGCCCTGGCTGCGCCCCGCCTGGACGCCTAACGATGCAAGCGCGCCGATCAGGGCGCCCTCGAGCTGGCGCAGGTACCAGTGGAGGTCCGGCGTGTGCTGCTGCAGGTCCACGATCGGGTAGCCGACCAGCTGGCCCGGCCCGTGGTACGTCACGTCGCCGCCCCGCTCGATCTCGAAGACGTCGATCCCGCGCCGCCTGAGCGCGTCGGCGTCGACGGGCAGGCTGCTCGGCTTCGTGCCGCGGCCCAGCGTGATGACGGGCGGATGCTCGAGCAGCAGGAGCGTATCCGGAATGGCGCCGCGAATGCGTTCGTCGGCGAGGCTGCGCTGCAGCGCGAGGGCCTCGCCGTACGGCACGACACCGAGATCGCGCACGTCGAGCGCGCGCCGCGTGCCCGCGACCCCCGTCACGTCGCCTCGCCCGGTGCGGGGCGCAGCCGCGCGGCCGCGGCGATCATCACGGCGCACAGCACGGCGAGCGTCAGCAGGCCGGGACGGCCGGCCGCCATGTCGGCGACCGTGGTGAGCACGGCGACGAGCGCCGCGCCCGATACGGCGATGATGGCGACCAGCAGCGAGCGCCATGCGCCCAGCCGGCGCGCCGCAAGAAAGCCGGCCACGGCCGCGGCCGCGAGGCCGGTGGCCGCACCGCCCAGGACCACGTCGGCGAACGCGGACTGCGGACCGCGGGGCAAGCCGTAGGCCGCGATGAGGATGGCGCAGATGACCGCGCCGCCCGAACCCGCCCCGATCACGATGGCGGCGAGCGCGGTGCCGATGCTGCTAGAGGTGGATGACACGTCCCATGGCGTCGAGTGCGGCCTCGGCCACGGCCTCCGACAGCGTCGGATGCGCGTGGATCGCGAGCTCGACCTCTTCCACGGTGTATTCGTTGGCCCGCGCCACGCAGAGCTCGTGGATGAGCTCCGTCGCGTGGTCGCCGACGATGTGCGCACCCAGGATCTCGCCGTACTGCTTGCCGCGGATGATCTTCACGAACCCGTCGGTCTCGCCCGTGGTGCGCGCCCGGCCGTTGGCGCTGAACGGGAAGCGGCCGACCACATACTCGAGCTTCTGCTCCTTGCACGCGTCTTCCGTGAGGCCGACACTCGCGACCTCCGGATGGCAGTAGGTCGCCCCCGGCACGTTGGTGTAGTCGATCGGGTGCGGCTGCTGCCCCGCGATTGTCTCGGCGGCGACCATGCCCTCGCGGCTGCCCTTGTGGGCGAGCAGCTGGTGCCCCGCGACGTCGCCAATGGCGTAGTAGTCCGCCACGTTCGTCTTCAGCATGCCGTCCACCTTGATGAAGCCGCGGTCGGTCGCGATGCCTAGGGCCTCGAGGCCGAGGTTCTCGGTGTTAGGCGCGCGGCCCGCGGCGACGAGCACGCAATCGACCTCGAGCGCCTGCTTCTGGCCGCCGGCCTCCACCTCGAGCGTCACCCCTTTCGCGCTCGCGGTCGCCTTGCCGACCCGGGCACCGACGAGCATGCCAATGCCCCGCTTCTTGTACGCCTTCGCGAGCGCATCGGAGCACTCGGCATCCTCGACCGGCAGCAGCCGCGCCAGCGCCTCGATGATCGTCACCTTCGTGCCGAAGGCGGAGAAGACATCGGCGAATTCGCATCCGACCGCGCCGGCGCCGACGATGGCCATCGTGGCCGGCGCCTGCTCCAGGAACAGCGCCTCGGTGCTCGAGAAAATGGTCTTGCCGTTGAAGGCGAGGCCGATGGCGGGAATGTCCTTGGGCCGCGAGCCGGTGGCGATCACCACCGCCTTCGTGGCGGTGAGCTCCTGGACGCCGGCGTCGGTCTTCACCGAGACCTTCCGCCCCGCCTTCAGCGTCCCGGTGCCCTTGATGACCTCGACCTTGTTCTTCTTCATCAGGAAGTCGGCGCCCTTGGAGTTGGCGTCGGCCACTCGGCGCGAGCGCTTCATCGCGACGCCGTAGTCGGTCTTCACTTCGCCGAGGGTGATACCGAGGTCGGCGGCGTGTTTCAGCGCCGTGATCGTCGCCGCCGAGTGGAGCAGCGCCTTGGTCGGGATGCAGCCGATGTTCACGCACACCCCGCCCATGCGGTCCTTCTCGACCACGGCGACGGTGAGCCCGAGCTGCGCGGCGCGGATGGCGCAGACGTAGCCGCCCGGACCGCCGCCTACGATGATCACGTCGAATTGTGTTGCCACTCGATACTCCCGTGAAGGTCGCTCAAGCGCTCAAGCGCTCAAACGTTCAAGCGTGATTACATGTCATCGCTGCGGCGTTTCGGCGTTTCAGCGTCTACAACAGCATCGCCAGCGGATTCTCGAGATTCAGTTTCACGGTCTGGAGGAATTGCGCGCCGCTCGCGCCATCGATCACGCGGTGGTCGCACGACATCGTGACGCGCAGCATCCGGCGCACCACGACCTGGCCGTTCAGGGCCACCGGCTTCTCGGCGATGCGCCCGATTGCCAGGATGCCGGCTTCGGGCGGATTGATGACCGCCGTGAATTCGTCGATGTCGAACATGCCGAGGTTCGAGATGCTGAACGTGGCTCCGGTGTACTCCTCGGGCGTGAGCCGGCGATTGCGCGCCTTCTCGGCCAGTGCGCGCGATTCAGCGCTGATCGCCGCCAGGCCCTTCTGGTCGGCGAAGCGGATGACCGGCGTGATCAGGCCGTCTTCCACGGCGACCGCCATGCCGATGTGCACGTCGCCGTGATAGCGGATGCGGTCTTCCATCCACCAGGCGTTGACCGGCCGGTGCGCGCGCAGCGCGAGCGCCACCGCCTTGATGATCAGGTCGTTGAACGAGATGGCGTACTGATCGCCCTTCGCTTTCAGCGCGGTGCGCAGGTCCCACGCCGACTGCATGTCGATCTCGCTGGTCAGGAAGAAGTGCGGGACGGGGCCGATCGACTGCACCAGCCGCTTCGCAATCGTCTTCCGGATTTGCGTCAACGGCACATCTTCCGAACCGCGGGGACCGGGGACCGGAGACTGTGGACCGGGGACCGGGGAGCGAGGCCCGGGCGTCGCGCCCTGCACATCCTTCGCGATGACGCGACCCGCCGGGCCGCTGCCCGCGACCGACGCGATGTCCACGCCCTTCTCGGCGGCGATGCGGCGGGCGAGCGGCGAGCTGAGGACGCGGCCGCCATCGGGGGGGACGGGGGGACGGGGGGACGGGACCTGCCATCGCCCCGATCACCTTCATCTTCAGCGTCTCGCCGGTTGGAGCCGGAGTCTGCTTCTGCGCTTCGGCGTCAGCCGACGGCGCGGGCTTCGACTTTTCGGTGGGCGCTTCGCCCGCAGCGGGCGGCGGTGTCTTTCCCGTCCCCCCGTCCCCCTGTCCCGCCGTCCCCCCCGCAAGGGCGCTGACGTCCTCATCCGCCCCGCCGATCACGCCGACGAGTGTGGTGACCGGAACCGTCTCGCCTTCCTTGACGAGAATCTTCCGCAGCACGCCGTCGGCGCGCGCGACCAGGTCCATGACGGCCTTGTCGGTCTCGATCTCGGCGATCACCTCGCCGTTCTTCACGGCGTCGCCTTCCTTCTTCTTCCAGGCGGCGATCCGTCCCTCTTCCATCGTCGGGGACAGCGCCTCCATCACGACCTTGGTGGCCACGGGCTATCCGAGGTAGAGGACCTGGCGGCACGCCGCGACAACCTTGGCGACGTCGGGCTTGGCGAGCTTCTCGAGTTGCTTGTTGTACGGCATCGGCACGTCGGCGCCCGACACGCGCAGCACCGGCGCGTCGAGAAAATCAAACGCCTCCTTCTGGACGTCGTAGGCGACCTGCGCGCCGATCCCGGCGAAGGGCCAGCCCTCCTCCAGGATCACGCAGCGGCTGGTCTTCCTCACCGACGCGGCGATGGTCGGCACGTCGAGCGGCCGGATGGTGCGCGGATCGATCACCTCGACGTGGATGCCGTCCTTCGCCATCTCGTCGGCGACCTTCAGCGCGACGCCGACCATCTTGGCGTGCGCGACCAGCGTGACATCGGTGCCGGCCCGCTTGACGTCGGCGACGCCTAACGGAATCGTATATTCGCCGTCGGGCACCTCGCCCTTGTTGTTGTACAGCATCTCGCCTTCGATGAAGATCACCGGGTTGCCGTCGCGGATGGCGCTCTTGAGGAGCCCCTTGGCGTCGGCGGGCGTCGCCGGCATCACGACCTTGAGTCCGGGCACGTTGGCGACCCACGACTCGAACGATTGCGAGTGCTGCGAGGCGAGCTGGAGCGCCGCGCCGCCGGGCCCGCGGAAGACGATCGGCATCGGGACCTGGCCGTTCGACATGTACAGCATCTTGGCGGCCGAGTTGACGATCTGGTCGAGGGCGAGCAGCGCGAAGTTCCAGGTCATGAACTCGACGACGGGCACCAGGCCCGCCATCGCCGCGCCGACGCCGACGCCCGCGAACCCCAGCTCGGTGATGGGCGTATCCACGACGCGCCGGGGGCCGAACTCCTCGAGCAGGCCGCGGCTGACCTTGTACGCGCCCTGGTAGACGCCGACTTCCTCGCCCATCAGAAAGACGCGCGCGTCCCGCCGCATCTCTTCGCGCAGGGCCTGGTTCAGGGCGTCGCGATAGGTGATCGTCGCCATCAGCGCGGGTCCGAATAGACGTGGGTGAAGAGCTCCGACGGATCCGGCTCGGGGCTCTCGTCGGCGAAGCGCACCGCGTCCTCGACCTCGGCCTGCACGTCGGCTTCCATCGCCTGCCACTGCACGTCGTCGAGCATCCCAGCGTCCACCAGGCGCTGGCGGAAGGTCACGACGGGGTCGCGCAGCTTCATCTGCTCGACTTCTTCCTTCGTCCGATAATGGCCGTGGATCGGGTCCGACATCGAATGGCCCATGAAGCGGTAGGTCCGGATCTCCAGCAGCGTCGGCTCATTCTCCTCGCGCCCGCGCTTCGCCGCGCGCGCGACCGCGTCGCGCACCGCCAGCACTTCCATGCCGTCCACCGTCTCCGCGGGCATGTCGTAGGAGCAGGCGCGCGCCGCGACGTCCCAGATGGCGCTGGCGCGCTCCATCGCCGTGCCCATGCCGTACCGGTTGTTCTCGCAGATATAGATCGCGGGCAGCTTCCAGAGCGCGGCCATGTTCAGCGCTTCGTGGAAGGCGCCGTTGTTCACCGCGGCCTCGCCGAAGAAGCAGACCGCCACCTTGTCCTCGCCGCGGTACTTGGCCGCGAAGGCCGCGCCGGTCACCAGCGGGATGTGTCCGCCGACGATGGCGTGCCCGCCGAGAAAACCCTTCTCGGCGTCAAAGATGTGCATCGAGCCGCCCTTGCCGCCGCAGCAGCCCGTCGCCTTGCCGAACAGCTCGGCCATGACGGCGCGCGCGCTGAGGCCGCGGGCGAGCGCCTGCCCATGCTCGCGGTAGCTGCCCATGATGTAATCGCCGTCCTTCAGCGCGGCCATGGTGCCGACGGCGACCGCTTCCTGCCCGATGTAGAGGTGGCAGAAGCCGCCGATCCTGCCGAGCGCGTACTGCTCGCCGGCGCGCTCCTCGAAGCGGCGGATCAGCAGCATGTCGCGCAGCATCCGCCGCATGGCGGCCCCATCCTCTCCGCCGAGCACCTTGTTCGCAGCCCCGCTCGTCACCTTCGTCACTTCGCGCGTCGGCCGCCGCGTGGTCATGGCGTCTCGCCGCCGGCGGTGGCGCCGGCCGAGGCGGCCTGTTCCCAGGCGTGGTAGGAGGAGCGCACCAGCGGGCCCGCTTCGACGTGGCGGAATCCCAGCGACTGCGCGAAGTCCTTCAGCTCGCCGAACTCGTCCGGCGTGTAGTAGCGCGCCACCGGCAGGTGCGTCGCCGAGGGGCGCAGGTACTGCCCGAGGGTGAGAATGTCGCAGCCGACGTGACGGAGGTGACGAATGGAGTCTTCCAGCTCGGCCCACTGCTCGCCGAGGCCGACCATGATGCCCGACTTGGAAAGCATCCCCGGGTCGATCTGCTTGACGCGCGCCAGCAGCTCGAGCGCGCGCTCGTACCGGCCGCCCGGCCGCGCGATGCGGTAGAGCCGGCTCACCGTCTCGAGGTTGTGATTCAGGATGTCGGGCTTCGCGTCCACCACGATGCGCAGCGCCGCCTCGTTGCCCTTGAAATCGGGAATCAGCAGCTCGATCGAGGTGCCCGGCGCGACGCGGCGGGTCTGGTGCACCACGTCGGCGAATTGCTCGGCACCGCCGTTAGGCAGGTCGTCCCGGTCCACGCTGGTGACGACGATGTGCCGCATCTGCATCGTGGCGACCGCCTCGGCGAGCCGGCGCGGCTCCTCCCGGTCGAGGCCGGCCGGCGTGCCGTGGGCGACGGCGCAGTACGCGCAGTTCCGGGTACAGACGTCGCCCAGGATCATGAAGGTCGCGGCGCGGTGGTCCCAGCACTCCCCGATGTTGGGGCAGTGCGCTTCTTCGCAAACGGTATGGAGCTTGAGTTCGTGGAGCAGGTTCCGGACGTCCACGAAACTGGCGCCGCCGGGGGCCTTCACCTTCAGCCAGGACGGCTTCCGCTGGATCGGCGCCGGGACGATGCCGCCGGTGCCGAGTGGCGGGGTCTGGATGACGGGAAGCACGGTGGGCATCAGGCCGCGAAAGATATCCGCGCCCCGCGGCCCGGGCTAC
The DNA here is from genome assembly GCA_043735145.1 of Gemmatimonadota bacterium. GTDB lineage: Bacteria > Gemmatimonadota > Gemmatimonadetes > Gemmatimonadales > JACORV01 > DASXPG01. Next base: position 19,882 of record JAYTEN010000143.1, read on the forward strand.
CGCCCGTCAACCGTTTGGTTGACCGCCGTCCTTGAGGTGGCGCAGCTGATCATCGATCGCGGGGTCGACGAGCAGCGAGTCGGCGATGTTGGCGATCTCTTCGGCCTGCTGCCATTGTCGCTCCAGCTCGCGCAGCTCGGCCTGCTCGTCCACCGCCATCTCCAGCGCCAGCGCTTCCGCACCCACGAGGGTACCCACCGGCTTCTCGATCCGGGTAGTCAGTCGGATGAACTGCTCCGGGCCGCCATGGCGGTCCACGTACCCGGCGGCTTCTTCGGCCTTCTTCTTGATGCGCTTGCCCTTCTTCAGGTTCACGTAGGTCAGGCCGGCACGCAACGCGATTTCGGCGTCGGCGCCTTCGATCTGCGCGCCATAGACGCGGCACGACGGGCAGGAGACCAGCAGGGCGAGGTCGGTCTGCGCCGTCTGCGTGAGCCGCGCGTGCTGGACGTGCTTGGCGCGCAGCACCATGGGTTTGCCGCAGCGACTGCAGATGGGCTGCTCGATGTTGGCGACTTTCCGGTTGCCGACGACGGTGGTGTAGAGCGAGTCGGCCATCCCGGGCACCTGCCCGAGCATGTAGGCCATGCCGCCACCGACGGCGAAGTTGAACACGACCATGCCACCGATGGCGACCGCGGTCGCCGGCACGATGAACTTCAGCCGCTCGCGCTCGCGCGCCTTGACGCGCTCGCCGTAACGCCACGTCGCGTACTCGGGCCGGCGCGGCTGGCCGACGCGCACCACATCGTAGCCGCCGAGCCGGATGAGGGAGACGTGCTCGCTGGTCGCGGCGACGCGTCCCGAGCCGGCCATGCGGTCGAGCGCGTCGATGGTGGCTTCGCGAGTATCGAACGGCGTGAGGTTCCAGCGCCCGCAGCGCTGGCAGATGACCCAGGCGCGGCTGCGGTGCCCGTCATACGCGAACCGCCGGCCGATGGCGAGGCCCGAAGCGCCGCCATCACCGCCGAGGGATCCGGCGCAGAAGCCGCACGTGGTGAACATGCTAGT
>JAYTEN010000144.1:0-2523 GCA_043735145.1 Gemmatimonadota bacterium
GCATGGCATCGAGCTGACCAGCGTCTACGACGGCGTGCCGGGCTGGAGCGGCGACTCCACCAGGCTGGCGCCGCTGATCGCGCCGGGCGACTCGTTCACCGTGCGGCTGACCCCGGACCGAGCCGGCACCTTCATCTATCACACCCACGCCGACGAGGCCGAGCAGCTGGCGTCGGGACTGTACGGCCCGCTGGTGGTGCTGGGCCCGGGCGAGCAATGGGACCCCGAGCACGACCGGATCTTCATGATGGGTTGGGGTGGTCCCGGCGGGGCGGCACCGCCGCTCATGAACGGCTCGGCCGCTCCGGCGCCGGTACGACTGCATGCGGGCCAGAGCTACCGGCTGCGGTTCATCAACATCACGCCCAGCAACAACCAGCGGCTCCGGCTGCTCGCGGACAGCACCACCGCGACGACCTGGCGGTTGTTCGCCAAGGACGGCGCGCAGGTCAGCCCGGCGCAGGCCCGCGAGATCAGCGCCGATCTGGCGCTCGGGGCGGGCGAGACCTACGACTTCACCTTCGAGCGCGCCCAGCCCGCGCAGTACACGCTGGAGATCACCACGTCCATCTTCCGCAAGCGCCCGGTGGTGATGCGCGTCCCGGTCATCGTGGAATAGATGACGGACCCCCAGGCGCGCCTCGCGGCATCGCTGGCCGACCGCTACCGCATCGAGCGGGAGCTGGGGCAGGGCGGCATGGCGACCGTGTACCTCGCGTACGACGTGCGCCACGACCGTCGCGTCGCGGTCAAGGTGCTGCGCCCCGAACTCAGCGCCATCCTGGGCGCCGAGCGGTTCCTGCACGAGATCAAGACCACGGCCAACCTCCAGCATCCGCACATCCTCGGCCTGTTCGATTCGGGTGAAGCCGACGGGCAGGTGTTCTATGTGATGCCATACGTCGAGGGCGAATCGCTGCGCGACCGGATCAATCGCGAGAAGCAGCTGCCGGTGGACGAAGCGGTGCGCATCGCCTGCGAGGTGGCGGACGCGCTCGACTACGCCCACCGGCACGGCGTGATCCACCGCGACATCAAGCCCGAGAACATCCTGCTGCACGACGGGCACGCCCAGGTCGCGGATTTCGGCATCGCGCTCGCGGTGAGCAGCGCCGGCGCCGGTACCCGGATGACCGAGACGGGCATGTCGTTAGGCACGCCGCACTACATGAGCCCCGAGCAGGCGATGGGGCAGCGCGAGATCAACGCCAAGAGCGACGTCTACGCCCTCGGCTGCGTGCTGTACGAGATGCTGACCGGCGAGCCGCCGTTCAACGGGCCCACCGCGCAGGCGATCATCGCGCGGGTGATGACGGAGGAGCCGCGCTCGCTCACGTTGCAGCGCAAGTCGATCCCGCCGCACGTCGAGGCGGCGGTGATCGCGGCCCTCGAGAAGCTTCCCGGCGACCGGCTCGCCACGGCGGCGCAGTTCGCCGAGGCGCTGCGCCGGCCCGGCGCGCTGCCGCTGACTACCAGCCGCACATCGGCGGTGCCCTCCGGCAAGGCTTCCGGACGGGCGATGAGCACGATCCTGCGGGCCATCCCCTGGCTTGTTGCCGCGGCTGCGGTGAGCGCCGCGTTCTGGGTGGTGCGCCATCCGAAGCCGTCGACTGAGACGCCGCGCTTCAGCATCGTCGTGCCCGACTCCGAGGGCGTGCGCACCGATCACCTCAATGGCTCCCTGGCGTTCGCCCCCGACGGATCGCGTTTCGTCTACACGGGCATGGGGTCGCGCCGCCGGCGCATGTTGTTCCAGCGAGACCTGGACCAGCTGGAACCGCGGCTCATCGCCGGCACCGAGGGGGCCGAGGGCCCGGTATTCTCGCCCGATGGGCAGTGGGTCGCGTTCTTCGCGGACGGGAAGTTGAAGAAGGTCGCGCTGGCCGGCGGACCGCCGCTGGCGCTCGCGGACGCGTCCACCCCGCGGGGAGCCGCGTGGGGCGAGGGCGGGCTCATCGTCTTCGCCGGCTCCTCCTCGGGCGGACTGCTGCGCGTCTCCGCGGCGGGCGGCCCGGTGGATACCCTGACGCGGTTGCAGGCCGACACGACGGCCGGCACCAGCCATCGCTTCCCGGAGTTCCTGCCCGGAGGCAGGTCGGTCGTGTTCACCGAGCAGCTGTCGTCCGGCATGCGGGTGGCGGCGGTTGACCTCGACTCGCGTCGCGTCACCACGCTGGTGGAGCAGGCGATGGGCGCTCGTTATGCGCCGACCGGGCACCTGGTCTACGGCACGCAGGCCGGCGCGCTGGTGGCGGTGCCCTTCGACGCCGGGCAGCTCCGGGTCACGGGCTCGCCGGTGTCGCTGCTCGAGGGCCTGCTGGTCAAGGCCAGTGGGGCGGCCGAGTTCGCGATGTCCGCTTCCGGGCGCCTGGTGTACATCGCCGGCGTCCAGACGCCGCGCACCCTGATCGCCGTGGATGCCCGGGGCACCGAACAGCCGCTGGGCCAGATGGTGAATCTCGGGTCGCCGCGGTTTTCTCCCGACGGACGTCGGATTGTCCTGGTGAGTAGCGAGGGCCGCAA
>JAYTEN010000145.1:0-2265 GCA_043735145.1 Gemmatimonadota bacterium
CGCTTTTCACCGGCGCGCTGGGCGGTCCGGATGTCCAGCCGGAGGGGCCCTCCGTCGGCGGCAACCAAGCGCGCACTGGCTAGCCGGGGGGTAGCCACCGGACTAACTTGCCCGCCCTGTGGCCATCCATCCAGGACGTCCGTCCGGCTCCACGCTGATCGCCGTGGGACGTCGCATCGCCGCCGCCCGGGACGAGCTGGTCGAGGCCTGGTTCGACCTGATCGTCCGCCGGCATACCGGCAGCCAGACACTCGAGCCGTTCGAGCTTCGCCGGACCCTCACCCTCATTGTTTCACTCCTCGGGCACATGACCGGCGCGCTGCGCCGGGAGACGCGGGATACCTGGTTCGCGGCGACGGAGCTGTACGGCCGCCTCGCCGAGGCGCGGGGCCTGTCGGCGGGCGAGGTGGTGGATGAGCTGCAGAACCTGCGGGAGCTGCTGATCCTCGAGCTCGGGGACCTGATCGTCGCGTTGCCGGCGCGGCAGCAGCTGCCGGCAGTCTTCCGCGTGAATCGCGCCTGCGACATGGGCGTTTCGAACGCCGTCGTCGGCTATACCGACGCGCTGGTCGCCAAGATGTTCAAGGGCGAAGGCGTCCCGGTGCCCATCGCCGACAGCCTCGCCGAGCTGCTGGCCTCGCTGCATCGCCTCGAGGCCGATCTGCGTTTTCTCGACCAGCGGTCAGCCGGCTGAGATTTCTTCACCGCCATCCACATTGATGACGTTGCCCGACACCCAGCCCGCGGCGGGATGACATAGCGCCACCAGCGCCCCGGCGACATCGGCCGGCGTGGTGAGCCGCTTGGCCGGGTTCTTCAGTGCCGCTCCCTCGAACAGCTTGTCGCTGCCGGGGATCTTGCTCGACGCCGCCGTGATGGTGACGCCGGCGCGGATCGCATTGGCGGCGATGCCGCGCGGCGCCAGCTCGTACGCCAGCTGGCGGGTGTGCGATTCGAGCGCGCACTTCGCCGCCGAAACGGCACCATACGAGGAGATCGCGCGTGTCGATCCCGACGACGTCATCGAGAAGATCCGCCCGCCTTCCTTCATCAATCCGCGCAGCACGATGTCCTGGGTCCAGTAGACCAGGCTGTGGGCCATGACGTTGAGGGTCATCTCCATCTGCGGCTCGGTGAGGTGGTCTTCGGCGATGAAGGGCTTCAGCGCGCCGAACGCCAGCGAATGGAGCAGCACGGCGACGCTGGCATGCTCGGCGGCGAGGGCGTCCACGACTTCCTTCCGCTTCTCGGCGTCGGCGGCGTTCACGTTGAAGAAGAGCGCCTTCCGTCCGTGGGATTCGATCTTCTTCTTCGTTTCGTCGGCGAGCACCGTGCCCGCCTTGCGGTCGAGGTGGACGCCGCAGATGTCATATCCTGCCGCGGCCAGCGCGATCCCGCACTCGGCGCCGAAGCCGGTCGAAGCGCCAAGGATGAGGGCCCAACGGGGATTTGCAGTCTGTACGTGGGACAAGATGGTCTCCAAGTCAGGGACCTCGTTGGGGCGACCCTTGTGGTCGCCCTTTCGCGTACGACACGAGATTCGTAGGGGCGGCCCTCGTGGCCGCCCTCTCTCGTTCGGCAAGAGATCGGAATCTGGCATTTGGCCATCGCTATACACAAGTTGTTGCGCACGGTGCGCAAACCCAGCCTCTCGATCTCCATCGCCATCGGCCTCCTGGCCGGCCTTTCGATCGGACTCCTGGCGTCCCGGCAGGGCGACGGGCCGCTGCGCTCCCTCGCCATCGGCGTCGAGCCTGTCGGCCTCATCTGGATGAATGCGGTCCGGATGTGCGTCATCCCGCTGGTCTTCACGGCGCTGGTCTCGGGCGTCGCGGCAATCGGCGACATCCGGAAGCTCGGCCGCGTCGGCGGGCGGACGCTGGGCTTCATGTTCGGCACCATCCTGCTGGCCGGGATGTTCGGGCTCGCGCTCGCGCTGATACTGGTGCCGCTCGCCCCGGTTTCGGCCGAGTCGGCGGCGGCGCTGCGGGCGGCCGCGGCGGCCAGCGCCGCACAAGTCACCGAGCAGACCAGCCGCATCATGGGATTCCGGCAGTTCCTGATCGACCTCGTGCCCGCCAATCCGGTGAAGGCCGCGGCCGACGGCGCGCTGCTCCCGCTGATCGTGTTTTCGGTCACGCTGGGCGCGGCGGTCGGCTCGCTGCCCGACGCCCGGCGGCGCCTGGTCGTGGACCTGATGGACGCGCTGGTCTCGGCGCTGATCGTGCTGATCGGCTGGATCATGCTGCTGGCGCCGATCGGCGT
>JAYTEN010000146.1:0-8945 GCA_043735145.1 Gemmatimonadota bacterium
CTGAAGGCCGACCAGAAGCGCTTCCTGCTGCACGGAAAGAAAGGCACGTACCTCGGCATCTTTCCTTTCCTCAAGCGGCTCGAGGACAAACGCTACAAGCAGTACATCCGCGTCTTCCTGCGGCAGTACCAGATGGCCATGGAATGCCCCGCCTGCCTCGGCCGGCGGCTGCGGCCCGAGTCCCTGGCGGTGACGGTCGGCGGACGCACCATCGGTGACGCCGCGGCGCTCACCGCGCAGGCGCTCCAGGCGTGGGCCGCGGCGCTCGTCATCAGCGCGCACGACCGCGCCATCGCCGCCACGATTCTCGACGAGGTCCGCCAGCGGCTCGGCGTGCTCATGGACGTGGGCCTCGGCTACATCACCCTCGACCGGCAGACCCGCACCCTCTCGGGCGGCGAGGCGCAGCGCATCTCCCTCGCCAATGCGTTAGGCGGCAAGCTCACCGACACGCTGTACGTGCTCGACGAGCCGACCATCGGCCTGCACCCGCGCGACACCGGCCGGCTGCTGGCGCTGATGCGCCGCCTCACCGACCAGGGCAACACCGTCCTCGTGGTCGAGCACGACACCGCCGCGATGAAGATCGCCGACTGGCTGGTCGAGCTGGGGCCCGGCGCCGGCGAGCACGGCGGGCGGCTCGTCTTCGAGGGCGACTACGCCGCGCTGCTGAAGTCGCCGACGCTGACGGGCCAGTACCTCTCGGGCGAGAAGCGCATCGCCGTCCCGTCGGTGCGCCGCCGCGCCGGCCCGCGCTGGATCACGGTCAGCGGCGCGAAGGCGCACAACCTCGACGGTCTCGACGTCGCGATCCCCGTCGGCACCCTCACGGTCGTCACCGGCGTGTCGGGCTCGGGCAAGTCCACGCTGGTGACCGACGTGCTGCACCGCCAGCTCGAGCGGCACTTCGCCGGCAAGCACACCGCCAAGGAGCACCTGGGCGAAACCGTCGGCAGCGTGAAGCGCATCACCGGCCTCGAGGCCATCGAGGACGCGGTGCTGGTGGACCAGTCGCCGATCGGACGCACGCCGCGCTCCAACCCGGTGACGTACGTGAAGGCGTACGACGAGATCCGCCAGCTCTTCGCCGACCAGCCGCTCTCGAAGTCGCGTCGCTACAAGCCGGCGACGTTCTCGTTCAACGTCGCGGGCGGCGGGCGCTGCGACGCGTGCGACGGCGCGGGCCACGTGCAGGTCGAGATGGTGTTTCTCGCCGACGTCTTCGTGCCGTGCGAGGCCTGCGGCGGGTCGCGCTTCAAGCGCGACGTGCTCGACGTGAAGATCCGCGGGTACAGCATCGCCGACGTGCTGCGCTTCACTGTCGACGAGGCGATGCGGCGCTTCCGGCACCAGGACAAACTCGGTCGCGCGCTCTGGCACCTGTCGGAGGTCGGGCTGGGCTACCTGCGCCTGGGCCAGCCGGGGACCACGTTGAGCGGGGGCGAGGCGCAGCGGCTCAAGATCGCCCGGGAGCTGTCGGCCGCCGGAAGGAAGAAGGGCCGCAAGCTGTACATCCTCGACGAGCCCACCACGGGCCTGCACGTGGATGACGTTCGGGTGCTGCTGGGGGTGCTCGACCGGCTGGTGGACCAGGGGAATACCGTCCTGGTGATCGAGCACCACCTCGACGTCATCAAGAAGGCGGACTGGGTAATCGACATGGGCCCCGGCGCGGGGGCCGAGGGCGGGAAAGTCGTGGTCGCCGGAACGCCGGAGACCGTCGCCGCCTGTGAGCGGAGTGCTACCGCGCCTTACCTCGCCGAAGCGCTGAAACGCTGAAGCGCCGAAGCGTAAACAGAAGGCGTTTCGGCGCTTGAGCGCTTGACCGCTTGGGCGGTTTCGTTAGCTTCGACCATGCACCCATCTATTGCGTTGCTGCGCAGAATCGCCCCGATCGCCGTGGCCGGCATCCTCGCCGTCGCCTGCGGTGGTGGTTCCCCTCCGGCCCTCGCGCTTGCGCCGGTCGGCGCGGATACGGTCCGGCTGCTCCACGCGGGCGACGTCATCCAGGTGAAGGTCTTCGGGCACGATGAGTTGTCCGGCGACTTCCCCATCGACGAAAACGACAGCCTGCTCCTCCCCATCGTCGGCGGGTTCTCGGTCAAGGACATGAGCGTCTCCGACATTCGCGGCCGTATCCGCCGCGAGTTCGGGCAGCTCTACACCCAGAGCTTCGTCTCCATCACCCCGCTCTTCCGCGTCGCGGTCGTGGGCGAGGTGGTGCGGCCCGGGCTGTACAGCGTCGAGCCGACCATGACGATCTACCAGATCCTGGCGCAGGCCGGCGGCACGACCCGGCAGGCCAAGGAAAGCGGCATGCGCCTGCTGCGGGGCGGCCAGCAGCTCCGCATCTCCCTGGACGCCGCCTCGCTGGCCCGGTCGACGCTGCGCGAGATCGGCGTCCGCTCGGGCGACCAGATCGTGGTGCCCCGCAAATCGATCACCTACGAAACCTGGGTCGTCGTCCTCCAGGCCACGGCGGTCCTGCTGGCGGGATACACCGCGCTACGGATACGCTGACGGCGTTGCCTGAGGGGTCCGGGCCGTCTACCTTTCGGGGCTGCGATCCCAGGTAGCTCAGTCGGTAGAGCAGCCGGCTGTTAACCGGCGGGTCGGGGGTTCGAGTCCCTCCCTGGGAGTTCAAGATCAGCGGGCAGGAAGCGGCGTTATGCTTCCTGCCAATTTTTTTCTGTTCCGCACCCTGCCTGGGGCTCAGCCGTCTGCATTCCTGAGCCCGTCTGTTGCTTTTGATATAGATTCCCCGTGCCAGTGACCTGTTTCATATTGAAACTTCCGTGACACCCCCCCCTGCCCATCAGGCCCCACGGGGTCGCTATCTCGCCCTGCTGTCCCTGGGCGCGCTCGGCGTGGTCTACGGCGACATCGGGACCTCGCCGCTCTACGCCCTGCGCGAGTGCTTCGGCCCGCACGGTGTCGCGCCGACGCATGAGAACGTGCTGGGGGTGCTGTCGCTGATCTTCTGGTCGCTCACGCTGCTGATTTCCGTCTGGTACCTCGTGATCATCATGCGGGCCGACAACCGCGGCGAAGGCGGCATCCTGGCGCTGACAGCCCTGTTCGGCTCGATGCGCGACCTCAAGCTTGGCGCGCGCCGGCCGTTCTACATGGTCGTCGGCATCTTCGGTGCCGCGCTGCTGTACGGCGACGGCATGCTGACGCCCGCGGTCTCGGTGCTCTCCGCCGTCGAAGGCCTGAACGTCGTGACGCCGGCGTTCGAGCGCTTCCTGGTCCCCATCGCGCTGGTGATCCTCTTCGGACTTTTCGCGGTGCAGCGCTACGGCACGGCACGGGTCGGCAGCATGTTCGGACCGATCATGGTGCTCTGGTTCATCGTGATCTCCGTCCTCGGTCTCGGCGCACTCTCGCGCGAGCCGCACATCCTCGGCGCCGTCAATCCGATCCACGCGCTGAATTTCTTCAGCGCCAACCGCTGGCCCGGTTTCGTGGTCCTCGGCTCGGTCTTCCTGGTCGTGACGGGCGGCGAGGCGCTCTATGCCGACATGGGCCACTTCGGCCGCCGGCCCATACGGTTGGCATGGTACCTCATCGTCTTCCCGGCGCTGATCCTGAACTACTTCGGCCAGGGGGCGCTGCTGCTGTCGAACCCGGCCGCGGCCAGGAATCCGTTCTTCCTGCTGGCACCCGACTGGGCGATCATGCCGCTGGTCGTGCTCGCGACGGCGGCGGCCGTCATCGCCTCGCAGGCGGTGATCTCCGGGGCTTTCTCGATGACGCGCCAGGCGGTCCAGCTCGGCCTCGCGCCACGCCTGACGATTGTGCACACCTCGGCGCGGCAGATCGGGCAGATCTACGTGCCCGCCATCAACATCATGCTGGCCGTCGCCGCGCTGGCCCTGGTCGTCGTCTTCAAGACCTCCAGCAATCTTGCCGCCGCCTACGGCGTCGCCGTCACGGCGACGATGGCGATCACCGCGTATCTCGCGCACCGGGTCATGCTGCGGCTGTGGAAGTGGCCGTGGATCTGGGCGACGCTCCTCGCCGCCGTGTTCCTCTTCATGGATCTCGCCTTCTTCGGCGCCAACGCGCTGAAGATCCCCGAGGGCGGCTGGTTCCCCCTCGTCATCGGCGCCGTGGGCTACATGCTGCTGACGACGTGGCAGCGCGGGCGCCAGCTGCTCCAGGTCCGCCTGAACGAGGTGGCCGTGCCACTCCCGATCCTGCTGGGCGACATCGCCGCCGAGCCGCCGCACCGGGTGCCCGGCACCGCCATCTTCATGACCGCGCAGGCCGAGGGCGTGCCCTACACCCTGCTGTACAACCTGCGCCACAACCAGGTGTTGCACGAGCGCGTGATCCTGATGACCGTCACCATGACGGAAGTGCCGCGCGTGCCTAACGATGAGCGCATCCACATCGAGCTGCTGTCCGAGGGCTTCTTCCGGATCACCGCGAGCTACGGCTTCATCGACGAGCCCGACGTCCACGAGATCCTGGAACGCTGCGCCGAAAAGGGCGTGGTGATCCCGGTCGAGGCGGCGACCTTCTTCGTGGGGCGCGAGACCCTGTTCGCCACCGAGCGGCCGGGCATGCCCCTCTGGCGCGACCGGCTCTTCGCGCTGATGTCGCGCAACACGCCCCGCATCACGACGACGTTCAACATTCCCGTGGACCAGGTGATCGAGATCGGCGCCCAGATCGAGTTGTAAAACGGTGGGACCGTGGGACAGTGGGACCGGGAAACGACAAGGAGAGCGACATGGAAGAGGGCATGGCGATGCCGGAGCTGGCATTCGAGGCATTCCTGGAAGTCGATATGCGGGTCGGCCGGGTCCTGCGGGCGGCGCTGAATACCGAAGCGCGCAAGCCGGCCATCAAGCTGTGGATCGACTTCGGGCCACTGGGGGAGAAAACCTCGAGCGCCCAGCTCACCGAGGTGTACACCCCCGAATCGCTCGTCGGACGGCTGGTCGTCGCCGCCGTCAATCTCGGCGATCGCCGCATCGCGGGGTTCAAGTCCGAGGTGCTGGTGCTGGGATTGCCGGATGCCAACGGCAACGTGGTGCTGCTGCAGCCGGAACGGGAAGTTCCGCTCGGAGGCCGGGTCTACTGACTGGAATCTGGAATCTGGAGTCTGGACGATTGTGAGTGCGTGAAGACGATTTGTTGATGCGGGGGTGACGATGGCGCGTATCCTGATCGCATGCACAGGTTCCGCCATCTGGAAGTCTGGCAGCTCAGCCGGGCGCTGGTCCTGGAGACATACCGCCTCACGGCAGCATTTCCTGCTTCAGAACGGTTCGGCCTGACAAGCCAACTTCGCCGAGCGGCCGTATCCGTAGGCGCCAATATCGCCGAGGGATCGAAACGGATTACCGACCGCGGATTTGCGCACTTCCTCAGCATCGCCGAGGGTTCTGCCGCCGAAGCAGGGTTCCTGATCGACATCAGCATCGAACTTGGCTATCTGGATCGCGAAAAAGGCGTTGCGCTCATGAAGGAATTCGAACGCCTGGAAAGGATGCTCAAAGCCCTGCGGAAGCACCTCGACTCGGCACCGATCGTCTAGACTCCAGATTCCAGATTCCCTCTCAGGCTCCACTTCAGCGCCGGCGGCGTAATCAGCGTCGTCACCATCACCATCACCACCACGGCCGAATAGATCGACGGATCGACGATCCGCTCGCCCGCCAGCGTCAGCGTCAACCCGACATTCGCGAAGATCAGGCCGACTTCGCCGCGCGGAATCATCCCGACCCCGACCGCGAGCCGGTTCACGCCCTGCTGCCACACGCCCAGCGCGCATGCCTGCTTGCCGACCACCGCGGCCACGGTGAGCGCGGCCGCGAGCCCGATCACACCGGGCTGCACGAACGCGCGCAGGTCGGTGCGCATGCCCATCAGCACGAAGAAGACCGGGACGAGGAATCCGCTGATCGGATGCACCAGCTCCTCGAGCCCGCGCTCACCGCGATCCCGGAACTCCTTGTAGTGCACGTCCTCCAGCACCAGCCCGGCGGCGAACGCGCCCACGATCGGCGCCAGGCCGATCGCGCCGGCCAGCCACGACAGCAGGAAGCAGATCACCAGCCCCGTCGCCAGCAGCACGCCGCGCGCGCGCAGCCGCGAAACAACACGGAAGACGCGCGGGGCGAGAAACACCCCCAGCGCGATGCCACCCACGAGGAAGAGCGCCGCCTTCGCGACGATGACCCCGACAGCGGCATAGCTCACGCCGCCACCGCCCGCCGCGGCCGCGATCGCGCCGGTCACCACCGCGAGCACCACGAGTCCGAGGACGTCGTCGATCACCGCGGCGCCCAGGATGATGCGCGCTTCGGCGCTCTGCGAGCGCCCCAGGTCCTTCAGCACCCGCGCCGTGATGCCGACACTGGTCGCGCATAGCGTGGCGCCCAGAAAGGCGTGCACCCAGGCACTGCGATCCGGCAGCAGCCACGCGCCCACGCCCCATCCCAGCGCGAAAGGCGCGACCACCCCGAGCACCGCCACCAGCAGCGCCGCCCATCCCACCGCCAGCATCTGCTTCACCGTGGATTCGAGTCCGACCTCGAACAGCAGGATCAGCACGCCGAGGCCGGCGAGGCGGTCGATGATCTCGCTCGACCGGATCGCTTCGAAGCCGGTAAAGCCGGTCAGCGCGACATTGCCGAGCACCACGCCCATCGCCAGCTCGCCGAGCACCGCCGGCTGCTTCAGCCGCACCGCGATATCGCCGCCGGCCTTGGCGGCGAGCAGGATGATCGCGAGGTAGAGCGCGAGCTGCGCGATCGGATCCGCGTGCATCAGGCCAGCACGCGGAGCGCGATCGCGCGCCCCAGCCAGACGGCCATCAGCCCGAACACCACGCTCACGGCGACGTTCGTCGCCGCGGTCATCCAGGCGCCGCTGCGGGAGCTGTTCACGGCCTCGAGCGCGAAGGCCGAAAAGGTCGTGAAGCCGCCGAGCAGACCAGTGAATAGAAAGGCGCGCGCCTCGGGACCGATGAGGCCGCGCGCGTCCGACACACCCGCCAGCACGCCGATCACGAGACAGCCCAGGATGTTGACGATGATGGTTCCGATCGGCAGCATCGTTCCCGGCCAGGCCGCCAGCGCCGCGCCACTGATCCAGTAGCGCAGCACCGAGCCGATGCCCCCTCCAATCACCACCCAGAGTGCCCGCATCACCGCTCCCGGCCGAAGACCAGTCACCAACCAGCGAATCCGAAGATATCTTCCCGTCGTGTTCTCACCCAGTATGCGGCTGCGGTGCGGCGTCTGGTCCCTGGGCGCATTCGCCGGTGTCGTGCCCCTCGCGGCCCAGTGCCCCGACGGCGCGCCGCCACCCTGCGGGGCGGCCCGCGTTGTCGTCCCGCGCGTCCGGGTCGACAACTTCTCCGCCTCCGATACGGCCGACGCCTACCTCGCCGCGGGTATCGCCGAAGACCTCCGCGCCGCGCTCCTCGGCAGCCGTTCCGTGGTGCTGGTCGGGCCGCGCGCCCGGGCCGGAGCGGACTACGTCGTGAGCGCCGCCGTGCGCCGCGTTCCCGACGGCGTCGTCGTCGCGGCGCGGCTCGAGCGCGCGCCGGGCGCGCGGGTGCTCTGGACGCAGCAGCTCCGGCGCCCGACCCGCCAGATTCCGGCCATCGCGGGCGAAGTCGCGGCGCAGGCGCTGACCGCGATGGGCATCAGAACGGGCGCCGGTGTCGCCGCCACGCCGAACACCGATCCCGCGATCTATGATCTTTACCTCAGGGGACGCCATCTGCTCGGCCGGCGGACGACCGCCGGCCTGGTCCGTGCGCTGGCGCTGTATCGCGAGGCTATCGCCCGCGACTCCACGTCTCCGCTGGGATGGGCCGGCGTGGCGCGGGTATTCGAACGCTCCAACCGCTGGCGGTTCTACCTGCCGGGCGTGGCGCCCGAAAGCGCGCTCGCGATCGAGGTGAACGCGGCCGAACGCGCGCTCGAACTCGCGCCGCGCAATACCGACGTCCTCGTGATGCGCGGCCAGGTCGCCCTGGACGTCGACCCCACCACCCGGGCCGGCGCCATTCGCGCCTTTCGCGAGGCGATCGCCGTCGACTCGTCGAACGTCGACGCCTGGAAGAATCTCGCGTTCAGCTATGCCGAAACGCGCGACCTGCCGAACGCGCGCATCGCGCTCCAGCACGCCGCGGCGCTGGATCCCGATGGATCGGAGACCCTCGCGTACATCGCCAATGCCTGGTTCCTCATTCGTGACCTCGACTCGGCCGCGATCTATGCGGATCGCGCCGTTGCCGCCGATCCCGCGGGGCTCGGCGCCCTCAGCATCGCCGGACAGGTGGCAATCTGGACGGGGCGTCTCGATGATGCCGAGTCGCATTTCACCGCCGCGGACCGCCTCGGGCAGGGTGATCGCGCGGCTCCGTACGGCCTGACCCGCGTCCTCGTGGCGCGCGGCGATACCGCCCGCGCCCGCACGTATCTCACCGTCGCGGCCCAGGCGGCGGACACCCTCGATCCGTCCGCGCACGTGGCGATCGGGATCGCCGACGCCTGGCTCGCCGTCGGAGAAACGACCCGCGCCTTCTGGTGGCTCCAGAAATTTCACCCGCGGCGCGACCTGCATTATCAGCTCCACCTCCGCGGCGAGCCCGGCTTCGACGGCGTGCGGGCCGATCCGCGATTCCGGGCGCTGCTGGGCGGGCAGCCTTAACTTCCCCTTACCATGGCGCTGCATCCCGTCTACGGCCACGAGGAACTGCGCGAGCGCATCGCGACCGCGCTGCGCGCCGGCACGCTGCCGCCCGCACTTCTGCTGGTGGGACCGCAGGGCGTCGGCAAGCAGCGCGTCGGCCTGTGGCTCGCCGCGGGTGTGCTGTGCGAGAAGGGCCCGGGCGCCCCGTGCGGCGAGTGCCAGTCGTGCCGCATGGCCGGCTCGCTCAGCCATCCCGACATCCACTGGTTCTTCCCGATCCAGCG
>JAYTEN010000147.1:0-1549 GCA_043735145.1 Gemmatimonadota bacterium
TTCGGCTCGCGCGGCGCCGTGAGATCGAAGAGCCAGGTGCGTCCGGCATGAAAACCGTTGGCCAGGAGATGGCCGCCCGCCGGCATCTCCGCCTCGGTATGGTGGGGATGCGTGCCGGCCTCGCCCGTCGGCAGCGAGCCCACGACCGAGCCGTAATGCGGCGAGCCGGGATTCGCGTCGATCACCGCGAGGAAGTCGCTGGCGGCCGCGGCCGAATCGCCGGCCCAGACAAAGAGGTAGTCGCCGGGCGCGGCCGCGCGGTGGCAGGCGGCGCAGGCGAGAAGGACGGCGGCGATCAAGACACGGCGCACTCTGGTTCCTCGTTGTCGAAATGGATGTCCCTGAATTGACACCGCGACCCGGCCGGCCGCGAGAAGCTGCACTATCTCAACCCCGTACCGATCCGGCTCGTTCACGATCGATGGATCGACAAGTTCACCGAGCGCCGGGGCTAGCGCTTACTCCCTGGGCGGGTGCTGGGCGCGATTGCGGACGTCCACCAGTGCCCGCTCGGTGAAGTCGAGCCGCTCCTCCAACTCGGCGAGCCGGTGTTCCACTCCTGAGGGCAACTGGTGCTGGTCGGCGAGGCGCGACTCCAATTCGTTCACCCGCTCCACCAGGTCTTCGTCGGCGTCGGCGGCGCCGGCGGCGTTCTTCTTTCGGGTGGACAGGTACTGCGCCCCGAGCGCCGACACCACCGCGACCAGCGCATGGAGGGTCGCGTGCATCGCCTCCCCCGGCATGGCGGCATAGTAGGCGGCAACGATGTTGGCGCCGCTCGACAGCCAGAGCACTGGGATCCAGGCTCGGTGCTTGAACCACATGGTCGGCCTCCCGGGGTCGCCCCGACGCTATCCGTTCACGCCCACGTCTCTGCCTCACTGCCCTGTTCCCGATCCCCCGCGATGCCGTGGAGATCGAAGAAGTCCTGGATCTGCCGGCGCACGCTCTCCCACGGCCCCTCGATGCGCGCGGCCTTCGGCAATCCCTCGAGCAGCACCGCGCCGTAACTCTTTCGCAGCACCCGCGGGTCCAGCAGGATCACGGCGCCGATGTCGGTGCGCGTCCTGATCAGCCGGCCGAAGCCCTGCTTGAGCTTCAGCGCCGCGAGCGGCACCAGGTAGTCATTGAAAGGATTCCCGCCCGCAGCCTGGATCGCCTCGAGCCGCGCCGCCGTGATCGGCTCGGTCGGCACGCGGAAGGGCAGCTTGGCGAGGATGAGCGCGCGCAGCGCCTGCCCCGGCACATCCACGCCTTCCCAGAAGGAATCGGTGCCCAGGAGGATCGCATTGCCGGCTTCGCGAAAGCGGCGCAGCAACAGGTCGCGCGGCCCGTCGCCCTGGACCAGCAGCGGCCACCGACCCGCGACGTCGCGTCGCTCGCGCAGCATCGCGGCCACTCGCTTCAGCGCGCGATGGCTCGTGAACAAGACGAACACTCCGCCGTCGGACGACGCCGCGATATCGGCCGCGGCCTCCGCGGTAAAGGCGTCGTGCGCATCCTGGCCCTGGTCGGGCGACGGCCCGTCCTCGGGAATCGCGAAGACGCA
>JAYTEN010000148.1:0-8852 GCA_043735145.1 Gemmatimonadota bacterium
CGCCACCGCGCCGCACCTGCACTACGAGCTGCGCATCAACGGCATCGCCGTGAACCCTCGGCGCCAGTTCGCCGCGGGCGAGGGCACGCCGCTGCCCGAAGCGCGCCGCAACGCCTTCCTGAGCGAGAAGTCGCGCCTGCTCGACCTGCTGGAACCGCAGACCGTACCGGCGAGCCATAGTGTAGACTGAGATCAGGGGGAATGGGGGATGGGGGGATGGGGGATGGATTTTTCCATCCCTTATCCCCTATCCTCCTTCTTCCTTGGAAATCTTCCCCGCCATCGACATCCATCGCGGCCAGGTCGTGCGCGCCTCGCGCAGCGATCTCTCACGCGCGACCCTCTACGATCCTGATCCCCTCGCCGTCGCCGACCGCTTCGCGGCCGCCGGCGCGCGCTGGGTGCACGTGGTGGACCTCGACCGCGCCTTTGGCGTGGGCGACCAGACCACGCTCGTCGCCACCCTCGTCAAGCGGCTGGATATCCCGGTGCAGGTCGGCGGCGGTCCCTCCACGGCCGATGAGGTGGCCGAGCTGCGGGATTGCGGCGTGCAGCGCATCCTGCTGGGGTCGCGCGCGGCCGCCGACGAAGCGACGCTGGCCGAGCTGGCCGACCAGTTCGCCGCCGACTGTCTCGGCCTCGCGATCGACGTGCAGGACGGGCGCGTCTGGTCGCGCAACTGGCCCGAGGCATCGCAGTGGACGCCGGCCGGCCTGGCGCAGCGCGCGAAGCAGGCCGGGATCGAGACGCTGGTCGTGACCGAGCTGGGCCATGAGGGCAAGCTGAAGGGCTCCGACGTCGACGGCGCGGCGGCGCTCGCGCGCGAGTCGGGGATGGACGTGATCGTGTCGGGCGGCGTCGATGGACTGGACGATCTTCTGCGCATCGAGGCGGCGGGTCTGGCCGGGGCTATCGTGGGCCGCGCCCTGTTCGAGAAGCGCTTCACGCTCCAGGAAGCACTGGCATGTTTGTCGTCCTGACCGTTGGGGCGGCCCTCGTGGCCGCCCTCGTCGCCGTCGCAGGGGCGGCCCGGTGACCGTCGCCCTGGCCGCGGTCGTTGGGGCGGCCCTCGTGGCCGCCCTCGTCGTGTACCTCGTACTCGAGCGCACCGGTCCGGCTGGTGTTCCGCTGGCGCTGCTGCGCGGACTCGTCTGGGGCACCGTCGGCGTGCTGCTCGTGAATCCATCCTGCCATCGCGTGGGGTCTGCGCGCACCGACGTGCTGCTCGACGCGTCGCTCTCGATGACCGATCCCGGCGGCGATGCCCGCTGGCGCGCGGCGATCGACACCGCGCGGACGGCCGCGGCCGGCGGTGGCCGCATAACCGTGTTCGGCGCGACGCCATCGACCTTTGTTCCGACGATGCACGCCGACGCGCCGAGCAGCCTGCTGCTCCCGGCGTTGCGCGATGCGGCGGCGCGCGGCAGCCGCGTGGTGATCGTCACCGACGGCATGGTGGACGACGCCGCGTCGCTGCCTGACGAGCTGCTGCGCGGCGCGCGCATCGTGCTGCTCCCGCGGCCGGACCGGCCCGACGCCGGCATCGCGTCGCTGAACATTCCCGCCGCGCTGCGCGCCGGCGACACGGCTACGGCTCGCATCGACATCGTGGCTGCGGGCACCGCGGTGGGGGATTCGGTGACGATTGAACTCCTCGAGGTGGTGGGACAGGGGGATGGGGGGATAGTGGGACGGGTTAAACCCCAGGTCGAGGCCGTTCCCGTCCCCCCGTCCCCCCGTCCCCCGATCCCCCGGAGCAGTGTCCTCGCCCGGGCACGAATCTCCCTCGGTAGCGGGGGGAGTTACACCCGCGACCTTCCGTTCGTGCCGTCGGCAGCCGGCACCGCACCGGCAACGCGATACTTCGAGGTGCGGCTCACCGGCTTCGCGCGCGACGGCGAGTCTCGTGACGATATGCGCCGCACCGCGGCCACGGTGTCGCAGGCGAGCGCGATCACGCTGTTGAGCGACGCGCCCGACTGGGATTTCCGCTGGCTGGTCCGCACCCTCTCGGCCGGCAGCGGCGTGCCGGTGCATGCCTACATCCGGCTCGGCCCCGCGGGTTGGCGCGACGCGCGCACCATGCGCGCGGTGACCGACGCCACGGTGCGCGCCGAAGCGTCGAATGCGGCGCTGGTCGTTGCGCACGGCACGTCCGATGGCGTTGAGGCGACGGCGCGCATGGCGCGCCGCGCCACCTGGCGGTGGGTCACGGTGCCGAAGCAGATGGATGCCTCGGCCAACGGCGACTGGTACGTTGCCGCGCCCGAGTTCGCCTCGCCCGTCGGCGGCGCACTGGCCGGGGTGCCGCCCGAGAGCCTGCCGCCGCTGGAGATGGTGCTCGACCTGCGCAGCGACTCGGTCGCGTGGACGGGCCTCGTCGCCCAGCTCGACCGGCGCGGCCGTTCGCGCGCCGTGGTCGAAGGGCTGATGCAAGGCGACCGCCGCGTCGTCTCGCTCGGCGTGAGCGGACTGTGGCGCTGGGCCAGTCACGGCGGCGTCGCGCAGGAGGGCTATCGCGCGTTGACGGCCTCGCTCACCGACTGGCTGCTGGAGGATCACGCCGGCGCGCCGGCGGCCCTCGCGGCGCTGCGCGATTCGCTGGCGCAAGGGGCGGGGGAGTTCCTGCCGCGGGCGCCGTCGCTGCACAGCCAGCCCGGCACCCAGGCGGCGTCGTTCGCCGAGCCGGAGCCGCTGCGGTTCAGCCCGTGGGCCTACGTCGTGGCGTTAGGCGCCCTCGTCCTGGAGTGGGTACTGCGGCGGCGACGCGGCCTGCGCTGAAGAGCCAGGCGCCCGACTGAAGGATCGTGTCGCTGACCTGGCGCAGCGGCGTGATGTCGTCCATCACCCAGAAGCCGCGGCCGTGGGTCCCCACGATCAGGTCGTGGCCGTGGCCGTCGTCGTCGGTGACCTGGATGAGGCCGTCCTCGGTACCGATCCACCCAGCACTAACGCCCCAGAACGGCTCGTCCGCGCCAACAACGCCACCCGCGGTTGTCCAGCCAGCGAAGCCGTTGCGGTCTCCACCCGAATCCACTCGAACGCGGCAATAGAGGGAGGATCGTTGGAACGGACTCCGCCGATTTCTTTGTTCGTGAGCCGCACATTAGAACAGATCAGGTCCGTCCTGTTACGGCTCTTGATTTCGGTATCACCGCGCAGGACTGTGAACGGGATAACTCTGGTCGCGTTGTCCGGAAATGATCAAACCGACGCGGTGTTTTTCAGGATATTCACGGAGGCGCTCGACTTGATTGACAGTCACGATCACAAGCGGCTGGCTCGTGCGAGGCTGGATCTTCGATTCATTGTCATGGTAGCGATAGGCGGAGAGTATTTTTTGCCGCCTCTTCGAGCGTACGTTACGAACGGCGCCGCGTTGCCAAAAACATCCCTTGAAGCTTCATTCAATATCGTTCATGAGGCAACACATGCCCGACTTCATGCTGCAGGGCTCAAGTACTACCCTGCGGTTGCCGAGCGGCATGAGCGCGTCTGTATTGCGCAGGAAGGAGCGTTCTCTCGACGTGTACCTGGCGCGCAGGAAGTAGCCACTCAAAGAGCTGCGGCTTTGCAGACAAGGTGGTGGAGCAGGGAAGCCGTGGCGGGGAGAAATGCGGATGCATGCAAGGACCTGCGATCCGCTTGGTTTGGACGGCTATTCGGAAACCAAGCTCCTGACCAGTCTCACGAGGACAAGGACTCCGATGGGCCCGGCGTCCCGTAGTCGCTTCAGCTACGGTAAGCCCCCCATCGCGCAGACAACTGAAAGTGCTCGGTTTTCCGGCTAACGCCGGCAAACACGGCAAAGGTCGTTACGTCCTGCACGCCTCGGGCCGACGCCCGCACCGGCGCGCGCTGAAGCGCCATCAAGAGTTGTCCGCACCTTCAGATTTGAACTCCGAAGGTGGATATTCCCCGCCCATGGGTATCTGGTCCCGCATCAAGCGTGTGGCGCTTACCGACGTGCGCGTACTCGTGCGCGGCATGGAGCGCGCCGAGCTGGACGCGTTCGAGCGCGCGCTCATCGAATCCGACCTGGGTGTGCCGGCCGCGATGGAGCTGGTCGCCGCCGTGACCGACGAGGTCCGCCGCGGCCGCCTGAAGACCGCCGACGACGTGCGCGGCGTCCTCGAAGAGCGGCTCGCGGCCATGCTCGCCGACGGCGCCGGCCACCCCGGGATGATCGCGCGCAGCGCCGCCGGACCGACCGTCGTCCTGATGGTCGGCGTGAACGGCTCCGGCAAGACCACGGCGTCGGCGAAACTGGCCAAACGGCTGAAGGGCGAAGGCCGCAAAGTGCTGCTCTGCGCCGCGGACACCTACCGCGCCGGCGCGGTCGCCCAGCTCGACGAATGGGCCACCCGCCTCGGCATCGCCTGCGTGCGCGGCCAGAGCGGCCAGGATCCGGCATCGGTGGCCTTCGACGGCGTCGAAGCCGCGATCGCGCGCGGGCTCGACACCGTGATCGTCGATACCGCGGGCCGCCTGCACACCCAGGACGACCTGATGAAGGAGCTGGGCAAGGTGGCCCGCGTGGTCGGGAAGAAGGCGCCCGGCGCGCCCCACGAAACGCTACTGGTGCTCGACGGGTCGGCGGGACAGAATGTGGTCCAGCAGGGCAAGGTCTTCGCCGCGGCGCTGCCGGTTACCGGGCTGATCATCACGAAACTCGATGGCACGGCGCGCGGCGGCACTGTGGTCGCGCTGCGCCGCGAGCTGAAGCTCCCCATCCGCTTCATCGGTGTCGGCGAAACGGCCGACGACCTCGAGGTGTTCGACGCGCGCACGTACGCGAAGCGCCTGCTCGAGGACTAGGTGCTGACCCTCGAAACACCGATCCAGTTTCTCAAGGGCGTCGGGCAGCACCGCGCCGATCTTCTCGCGCGACTCGGCATCGCCACCGCGCGCGACCTGCTGTACCACGTGCCCTTCCGCTATCTCGACGCCACGACCGTCTCGCCGATCAGCGCCGCGCGCTCGGCGCCGACGGGATCGGACGTGACCGTCGTCGGCCGCGTGGTGTCCACCGCGATCATCCCGACCCGGCGGCGGCTGCGCGTCTTCCAGTGCGTGCTGAAGGACGAATCGGGACTGATCGAGTGCGGCTGGCCGGGGCGGCCCTTCCTCGAGCGGTCGATCACGAAGGGAACGCTGCTGCTCGCGAGCGGGCCGATCAAGCACTTCCACGGCCGCCAGCTCCAGCCGCGCGAATGGATCATCCTGGGCGGCGAAGACGAAGCCGCGCCGGAAAAGGGCGTCGTGCTCCCCGTCTATCACGCGACCGAGGGAATGACCGTCAGGCAGCTGCGCAGCCTGATCGTGACGCACCTGCCGCAGCTGCTGCCGCAGGTGCACGAAGAGCTGCCACCTGCCTGGCGCGAACGCGCCGGCGTGATGCCGCTCGCCGATGCGCTGGCGGTCATGCACCAGCCCGCCAAGGCCGACGATGCCGAAGAAGGCCGCCGCCGGCTCGCCTTCGAGGAGCTGGTGCTGCTCCAGCTGGTGCTGGCACGCGCCCGCTGGCTGGCGCGAAAGTCGCGCGCCGGCATCCACTTCGAGGTCAAGCGCGACCTGACGACCCAGCTGCGCAAGGCGCTGCCTTTCGAGCTGACCGGCGCGCAGAAGCGCTGCCTCAAGGAAATCGTCACCGACATGACGGCGCCGATGCGCATGCACCGGCTCCTCCAGGGCGACGTCGGCAGCGGCAAGACGGTGGTCGCCCTCTTCGCCATGCTCCTGGCCGCCGAGAACGGCTTCCAGGCCGCGCTGATGGCGCCGACGGAGATGCTCGCCGAGCAGCACGCGCAGACGCTGAGCCGCCTCCTCGCCCCGCTGGGCATGACGCCCGAGCTGCTCATCGGCCGCCTCTCGGCGGGCGAGAAGACCGAGATCCGCGCGCGGCTGCGCACCGGCATGTCGCCGATCGTGGTCGGTACCCACGCGCTGATCCAGGAGGACGTGGCCTTTCGCAATCTCGGCCTCGCGGTGATCGACGAGCAGCACCGCTTCGGCGTGGCGCAGCGCGCGCTCCTCGCCCAGAAGAACGCGAAGGAGGGGCCCGACGTCCTGCTGCTCTCGGCGACGCCGATCCCGCGCACTCTCGCCCTCGCGGCCTACGGCGACCTCGACGTGTCGAAGCTCGACGAGCTGCCGCCGGGCCGCGGTGCCGTGACCACGAAGATCGAGGGCGCGCGCGCGCGACCGCGGATCTACGACTTTATCCGGCGCGAGGTCGAGGGCGGGCGGCAGGCCTACGTCGTCTACCCGGTCATCGACGAGACCGAGAAGAGCGACCTCAAGGCCGCCTCGAAGATGGCCAAGCTGCTGGCCGAGGAAGTGTTTCCCGGGATCAGCGTCGGGCTGGTGCACGGGCGGCTGGCCGCCGACGAGCGCGACAAGGTGATGCGCAAGTTCCGGAAGAACGAAGTGCAGATCCTCGTCGCCACCACGGTGATCGAGGTGGGGATCGATGTGCCTAACGCGACGGTCATGGTGATCGAGCACCCCGAGCGCTTCGGCCTGGCGCAGCTCCACCAGCTGCGCGGGCGGATCGGGCGGGGCAGCGCGGTGAGCCACTGCGTGCTGCTGCCGGGCGAGGGGGGGAACAAGGAGCGGCTGGAGCGGTTCGCGGAGACCACGGACGGGTTCAAGATCGCCGAGCTGGACCTGGCCGAGCGGGGACACGGCGAGCTGGTGGGGGCGCGGCAATCGGGCGTGGTGGGCCTGCGCTACGCCGACCTCGCCCGGGATGCCGACCTGCTGGAGCTGGCCCACGATATCGCGAGGGCGACGATTGGGGCGGACCCGAGCCTGGAGGCAAAGGCACTCCGGCCGGTGGTCACCGAGATCGGGAGAAGATTCGAGCGCGGGCTCGAATTGTTCAGGGCAATCCCGGGCTAAGGGATATCACAGGGGGCAGATAGGAACGGGCAGGGTTCGGACTCAGGGGACAGAAGTGGTCAGGTGACGGGCAGTCTCAGCGACGCAGGACCAGGAGAGTCGATCTGCTCTCTCTCTATTTGCGCCGAGCCGCCCTGTCCCCTGTCCCTGAGTCCTTCTGTCCCCTGAGTCCGAACCCTGCCTGTTCCTATCTGTCCCCTGTCAGGATCTCAAACCTGCGGTAATCCCGCCATCCCGGCAGGTATGCTTCTCTCTAATTCTTTGTGATATGGGCGCTTGCGGCGGCCGCCAGTATTTCCAAGATTAGCAGTACGCCATTGTGATAAAATCCCGGTTCCTTCGCGCCTGCCTGGCACTTGTGCTGCTGGGTGGCGGTAATGTGACCTGCTCGGACCTGCTGACGACCCCGGGAGCCGGGGGCGTCACGGTCACCTACTCGGGCTCCCCGACCATTGTCCTTGGCACCGCCATCCCCGTCGCGGCCACCGCGACCGCGAACGGCAGCGCCATCGCCGGCGCGAGCTTCCGGCTGGTTTCTTCCGACAGTGCAATTGTCCAGGTCGACGGCGATTCGCTGCGCGGACTGCGCATCGGATCGGCCACCGTCACGGTGTCGATGATCGGGTCCATCCTGCCGAGCAGTGCGCCGTCGGCCAGCCAGGTCGTCACCGTGGTTCCCGGCGCGATCACCCTCGATTCCGCCAGCATCACCTTCGCCAGCCTCGGCGATACGCTCCGCATGGGCGTCTCGGTGCTCGACGGCGCGCAGCAGCCGGTCATCGGCGCGCCGATCACCTGGCGGTCTACCGATACCAGCCGCGTGGACGTCACCGCGTCGGGCAAGATCAGCGCCCAGCGCAACGGCACCGCCCTCGTCATCGCGACATCGAGCGGGATCTCCGACACCGTGACGGTGACGGTCGCCCAGGTGCTGAAGCACTACACCTTCAATGTGGCGGGCGTGGCGCTCAATGCGCTGACCCAGACGGCCACCGTGGCCGCGACGCCGCGCGACGCCCGCAACAATGCCATCGCCAGCGGCGCGGCGGCGTCCTACGTGACGGGCGACGCATCGGTGGCGAGCGTCGGCATCACCAACGGTGTGGTGACGGCGCTGCTCAACGGGTCCACGTTCGTGATCGCGGTGCGGGGCGCGGTGCGCGACAGCGTGCCGGTGCTGGTGGACCAGAAGGCCAAGACGGTGACGGTGTCGCCCAAGCCGGTGCCGACACTGACCAGCATTGCCGACCAGGTGCAGCTCAATGCCACGGCAGTGGACACCAACAACGTCTCGGTGCAGGGGGCGACGCCGGCCTGGAGCTCGAGCAACACGGCCGCCGTGAATGTGAGCGTGTCGGGGCTGGTGACGGCGGTCGGGGTCGGCCAGAGCTACGTGGTCGCGAGCCTCGACGGCAAGCGCGACTCGGTCCTGGTCACCGTCACCAACAACCCCGCGGTGGTGTCGATCACCCCCGACACGGCGACGGCGACGAGCATCAACGACACGCTGGTGTTCACGGCGACGGTGCTCAATGCGCGCGGCGACCCGCTCGCCTCGCCGGTCCCGACGTGGCGCGCGCCTAACGCCGATACCGCGATCGTCACCGTGCTCGGCACCGGGCAGGTGATCGCGAAGAAGACCGGCATCGCCCGCATCATCGCCACCGCCGGCACCCGGTCCGACACCAGCATCGCCGTCGTCACCAACCTGCCGGCGCTGATCGACATCCTGGCGACGGCGAAGACGCTCTCCGCTTTGGCCGATGCCGATACGCCGGCGGTGACGGTCCAGAACGCCCGCGGCGACCCGCTGCCGCGCAACACCGTCCTCTGGTCGTCGGACGACGCCAGCATCGCGCGGGTCAATGCCCTGGGCATCGTCACGGCGGTGGACACCGGCGTCACCACGATCCGGGCGCGCTCGCCTAACGGCTTTGTCCAGGACTCGA
>JAYTEN010000149.1:0-2911 GCA_043735145.1 Gemmatimonadota bacterium
CATCGAACTCAGGGAGCCGCAGGATCCACCACAGCATGGCGTTGCGGCCCGCGGCCGGAATGGCCTCGAGCCGCTCGAGGACCGTCGCGGTGTCGCCGACGGTGAGCAGCGCCGACGCGGCCAGGGCATCGCCGGGGACCGCGAATGCCAGCGGCAGGCCGCGGGCGGCATCCCGCGCCCTCGCCGTATCGCCCAGCATCACCCAGGCCCGTACCCGCAACCCCGCCTCAGCCGCTGCGATGGTCCGCTGTGCGGCCCACCGTGACAGCGAGTCGGCGTCCGCCAGCGCGGCGCGCGGCTGCGCAAGCCGCAGGTGGGCGAGGCCGAGGGCGCGCCAGGCGTTCGGCACTTCGCGGCTGATCGCGACCGCACTGTCGAGCAGCACCACCGCGCGCGCAGGATCCCGCGTGAAGGCGTACAACGAGAGGTCGCTGAGCGAAATCGCGCGCGCGGGCTCGATGGCGAGCGCCCGTTCGACGGCGTGTGCCGCCCCGGCGTCGTCGCCCAGCCACGACAGGACCTGGCCGTACTGATGCCACGCCTCGGCGTTGGTGGAGTCGAGGGCGATGGCGCGCTCGAAGGCGTCGCTCGCGCCCGCCAGTGTCTTCGTATCGGCATAGGCGCGCAGGAATCCCAGCGCCATCCACGCGTCCGACGACGTGGAATCGAGGCGCAGCGCGTCGCCGGCGAGCTGCAGTCCGCGTGACACGCTGTCGATGCCGTAGGCGTTGCGTTGCAGCGCCAGGACGTACGCGCTCCGCGCGACGGCCGACACGAACCGCGGATCGAGGCGCGCCGCCTCCTGGTATTCGGCAAACGCTTCGGGCAGGTGCGACCGCGTGGCCATGAAGAAATTGCCGCGGCGGAAGTGGTCGAGCGCGAGCGGGTTGGTGGTCCGCCATACCTGGACCGCCGGCGCCCGGGCCGCAGGGGTGCCGCCGACGCGATTGGCGATCTCGTTCGCCAGCTCCGTCGGCAGGTCGAGCATCCCCCGCGCGGTGCGGTCGTAGGTCTCGCCCCAGACGCTCACGTCGGAGCTTGCGTCCACCAGCTGCACGTTCAGCCGTACGCGATCCGCCGCGCGGCGCAGCGAGCCCTGCACCACCCACCGCACGGCCAGCGTCCGGCCGAGAGCGCGGGCCGCGGCGTCGGGCTGCCGGCGCTGGGCCAGTCGGACGCTGCTCGACGGCTTGACGGCGACGCCGGCGCGGCGCGAGAGGAGCGTCGTCACGTCTTCCGTCAGCCCGTCGGCCAGATACGCGTCGGCGCTGTCCCGCGACTGGATGTAGAGGATAGCGACGCTGCCGGAGCGCGCGAGTGCCGCCGCGATGCGCGAGGTGGCGCAGGGCGGCGGTGTGCCGTCGGGGCACTGCGCGGGCAGCGCCCGCGCGAACACGAGGGCGCCGAGGGCGAGCGCGAGGGGACGGAAAATCGTCAGGCGCTTTTCGCCGGGGCGGGCGGCCGCTGCTTCGACCACGCCAGCCAGGCGCCGATGCCGATCGTCAGCACCGAGAGCACCTGCGCCAGCGTGAAGGGCCCGAAGAACCGGTCGTCCTTGGCCCGGAAGATCTCCACGAACATCCGCTCCATGCCCATCAGCGCGAGATAGATGCCGAGCAGCCACCCCGGCGCGTGCCGGTGCTGCCGGCCGATGCGCCACAGCAGCCAGAAGATCGCGAATGCGATGAAGACCTCGTACAGCTGCGTCGGATGCACCGCGAACACCTGGTCGGGCGGCGTCCCCGGCGGCAGCGCGACGTGAAACTCCTGCTCCAGCATCCGCGCCGTCGTCGGCGGAGATCCCTGCGGAAACGCGACGCCCCACGGCAGCAGCGTCGGCACGCCGTAGTCGTCGCCGACCAGGAAGCAGCCGACGCGGCCCACGCTGTACCCCGCCGCCAGCGCCGGCGCGATGATGTCGCCCATCGTCGGGATGGAGTGCTTCTTCCACAGCATGTAGCCCGAGACCGCCGCCACGCCGCCCACGAAGCCGCCGTACCAGACCAGCCCGCCGCGCGACGTCAATGCGCTCCAGTCATGCACCAGCAGCGCGTAGTAGACCTTGCCGCCGATCAGCCCGCCGATCACCGCCATCACCACGGCGTCCCAGGCGATGGTCGATTCCATCCCCTCGCGCTCGAGCGATTTCGCGAATACCCAGCCGGCGACGAGAAACGCCGCCATCAGCATCAGGCCGTAGCCGGTAATGGTGAAGCGGCCCAGGTGGACGAGAAAGGGATAGGCCGTCACGAGGGTGTAGTGGGTAGTGCGTAGTGCGTAGTCATGGCCGTTCGAGTCCGGGAAAAGGGAGTCGGGCTTCCGCATCAATCTCGCGCCCCGCCTCGCCCGCGCGGAAGAGGCCGGCGCGGGCGATCATGGCGGCATTGTCGGTGCTGATCCGGGGCGAAGGCGCATGGAGCGTCGCCCCGCGCTCGGCCAGCGCCGCCGCCAGCGCCGCCTTGAGGGCGCGGTTGCACGCCACGCCGCCGCCGAGGACGACGCGCGAGCGGCCGGTCAGCGCCACGGCCCGAAGGACCTTGGCTGTCACCACGTCGATGACGGCGTCCTGGAATCCGCGGGCCAGGTGCGCCCGCTCGGCCACCAGGTCGGCGATGCCGCGCGCGGCGATCACCACCGCCGTCTTCAGCCCGCTCATGGAGAGATCGAGATAGTCGGCGTCGCCGGGTCGCTGGCCGCCGTGCAGCATCGGCCGCGGCATGCGGTAGCGCGACGGGTCGCCCTTCGCCGCCTCGCGCTCGATCGCGGGCCCGCCCGGAAAGCCGAGGCCGAGGAGGGCGCCGACCTTGTCGAAGGCCTCGCCCACGGCGTCGTCGCGGGTTTCGCCGAGGAGGCGGTAGCGGCCCCACGCGGGGACGTCGACGAGCATGGTATGGCCGCCCGAGATGATGAG
>JAYTEN010000150.1:0-2001 GCA_043735145.1 Gemmatimonadota bacterium
GGCGTCGTGAATGTGATCAGCAAGGAAGTGCAGCCGGCCGACGTGCAGCGGGTGATCGACGTGGCGCTCGCGGTGGTGCTGCCGCCCGACAGCGAGATCCTGCACACCCTTCCCCAGGAGTACCTGGTGGACCGGCAGCGCGGCATCTCCGATCCCGTCGGCATGACGGGCACGCGGCTCGAGGTGGACGTCTGCATCGTCACCATGTCGAGCTCGGTCGCGCAGAATCTGCGCAAGGCGGTGGAGCGCGCCGGCTACGACGTTCGCGGCTTCGTGCTGGAGCCGCTGGCGGCGAGCTACGCGACCATCACCGAGGACGAGCGCGAGCTGGGCGTCGCGCTGGTGGAGCTGGGCGGGGGCAGCACCAACCTCGCCATCTTCCATGACGGCAAGTTTCGGCACGTCTCGACGGTCGGGTTCGCCGGCGCGGCGATCACCAGTGACATCGCCCAGGGCGTGGCGGTGACGCAGACCGACGCCGAGGCGCTGAAGGAAAAGTACGGCATCGCCTATGAGCCGCTGGTCGATCCGGCCGAGATGCTCGAGCTGCCGGGAACCGAGGGGCAGGGACCGCGGCAGGTGCAGCGCGAGATGCTCGCGCACATCATCCACATGCGGCTGGAAGAAGTGCTCGGCATGGTGTCGCGGGAGATCGAGCGCCTGGGGTACGCGGGCAAGCTCGCCGCCGGCGTGGTGCTGACGGGCGGCACCGCGCAGCTGCGGGGCGCGGTCGAGCTGGCGCGCGAGGTGTTCGCGATGCCGGTGCGCATCGGCCAGCCGGGCAAGCAGCTGGCGGGCAGCCTGATGGATCATGTGGAGCAGCCGCGCTTCAGCACGGCAGCCGGCCTCACGCTGTACGGGATGATGGACCAGGTGAAGGGTGCGGCGCAGACGAGCGCGGGGTCGCTGTCGATCGACCGGCTCTCCGGCTCCATACGGCGGTGGCTGACTGAGTTCTTCTAGGACGTCAAAGCGTCGAAGCGTCAAAGCGTCGAAACGAAGCTATTTCAAAAAACGCTTGAACGCTTTAACGTTTCAACGCTTCAACGGCTTTATCCAAACGAGGGGCGCACCATGAGCATCTTCGAGCTCGAAGAGTCAGTGACCCAGAACGCGCGGATGAAGGTCATCGGCGTGGGCGGTGGCGGCGGCAACGCGGTGAACCGGATGATCGCCGAGCACCTCGAGGGGGTGGAGTTCATCTCGGTGAACACCGACGCCCAGGCGCTGCTCAACAACAAGGCCGACATCAAGATCCAGATCGGCAAGAAACTCACCCGCGGCCTGGGCGCCGGCGCGCGGCCGGAGATCGGTCGTCAGGCGGTGGAAGAGAACCGCGACGAGGTGGCCCGCATCCTCCAGGGCGCGGACCTGATCTTCGTTACCTGCGGCATGGGCGGCGGGACCGGCACCGGTGCGGCGCCGATCATCGCGGGCATGGCGCGCGAGCTCGGCATCCTGACCGTCGGCATCGTGACGCGGCCCTTCCAGTTCGAGGGCAAGAAGCGGATGCGCCAGGCGGAGATGGGCATCAGCGAGCTGCGCAAGCACGTCGATACCATGATCATCGTGCCGAACGAGCGCCTGATGGCGGTCGTGGGCAAGGGCGTGACCTTCCAAGACGCGCTGAAGAAGGCCGACGAGGTCCTGCTCCACGCGACGCGCGGCATCTCGGAAGTGATCACCCGGCCCGGCCTGGTGAACGTCGACTACGCCGACGTCCGCACCGTCATGCAGAACGGCGGCTCGGCCCTCATGGGCACCGGCGTGGGCCGCGGCGAGAGCCGGGCGATGGAAGCGGCGCAGCAGGCCATTTCGAGCCCGCTGCTCGACAACATCTCGATCAACGGCGCCACCGGCGTGCTGCTCAACATGACGGGCGGCGAAGACCTCACCCTGGGCGAGGTGCACCAGATCTCCGAGATCGTGCACGACGCGGTGGGCGAAGAGGCCGAGCTGATCTTCGGCGCGGTGCTGGAGCCGTCGATGCAGGGCGAGATC
>JAYTEN010000151.1:0-26406 GCA_043735145.1 Gemmatimonadota bacterium
CCCGAAATGCGCGTGCCGACCGGGTACTTGAGCGGCAGCACCATCCACGGGTCCTGCTCCGTCTGCTTCATGCCGAGGGAGATCTTCTCCTCGTTCGGATCGACCTTCAGCACCACCGCCTCGATCGTCTCGCCAATGCTGACAAGCTTCGAAGGGTGGCGGACGTTTCTCGTCCAGCTCATCTCGCTGATGTGTACCAGGCCTTCGATGCCCGGCTCGAGCTCGATGAAGGCGCCGTAGTTCGTGATGCTGACGACCTTGCCCTGCACCCGCGTGCCGACCGGGTACTTGGCGGCCACGTTCTGCCAGGGATACGACTGGAGCTGCTTGAGGCCGAGGCTGATGCGCTCGCGCTCCCAGTCGATGTCCAGGATCTTCACCTCGAGCTCCTGGCCGAACTTCACCATCTCGCTCGGATGCGAGACGCGGCCGTAGCTCATGTCGGTGATGTGGAGCAGGCCGTCGACGCCGCCGAGATCGATGAACGCGCCGAAATCGGTGATGTTCTTGACGATGCCCTTCCGGACCTGGCCGACCTCGAGCTCCTTCATGAGGCGCTCGCGCTTGGTGGCGCGCTCGGCCTCGAGGATCACGCGGCGGCTGACGACGATATTGCGGCGACGCTTGTTGAGCTTGATGATCTTGAACTGGTAGGACTGGCCCAGGAGCTCGTCGATGTTCGGCACCCGGCGCAGCGCGATCTGCGAGCCCGGGAGGAACGCGTCGACGCCCATCAGGTCGACGACCACGCCGCCCTTGATCTTCTTGACCAGCGAACCCTCGACCGGCTCGTCGCTCTCGTAGGCGACCCGGATGCGCTCCCATACGCGCATGAAGTCGGCCTTCTTCTTCGACAGGACGACGGCGCCTTCGTTGTCTTCGAGATGCTCGAGGAAGACTTCGACCTCGTCGCCTTCCTTCAGCGACTTGGCGTCCTTGAATTCGTCGATGGAGACCGCGCCCTCGGACTTGAAGCCCACGTCCAGAATGACGGCGGTATCGGTGACGCGGAGGACCCGCGACTTGACGATCTCACCCTCTTCGATGTGCTGGAGGGTGCCTTCGTACATCGCCATCATCTGCTCATACTGCTCGGAGGAATAACTCTCTTCGAACAGGTCGGCGCGCACGTTGATCTTCGCTGCGGGCTGCTTCTTCTTCGGCTTCTCGTCGACGTCTTCGTCCATCAGGTCGTGGTCCTGAGTCAGCATAAGAGCGACAAACTCCAATTCGCCTGTCCGGGCGCCGGAAAAAGGAAACCGCCGGGCCACCACGGTCCGGTCGGGAAGAGCCTTTAAGGGTAGCCCGGAAATCCTGAAGGGTCAACTACTTCAAGGCGCCGAGGTAAGGAGCCCGCGTGCGGTTACGGCTGGATCAGCGTGATCGCCTGGCCGCTGTAGCCCGACCCCGTCAGCGCGCCCGAAAGCGCGGTCGGCGACACGAAGACTCCGGAGATGGTCGCGGGGCCGAAAAACTGGACGTTGAGGGTGAAGATGACGTAGGGATCGCCAAGTCGCCAAGTCGCCAAGCTCCGCTCCTTCCAGGCGCTGTGCACTACGCACTACGCACTACGCCCTATGCCGTCTTCATGGCCTGGTGCGCCAGATCGACGACCAAGGCAACCTGCTCGGCGAACCCGAGCGCGGTGGTGTCCACGATGACCGCGCCCTCGGCCATGGCCAGCGGAGCGACGTCGCGCCGGCTGTCGCGCCGGTCGCGTTCCCGCAGCGCTCCGGCCTCGGCCTCCAGCGACCGGCGGTCCCGCTCCATGCCCTTTTCGGTGAGCCGCCGCCGGGCTCGCTCTTCGTCGTCGGCGACGAGGAAGACCTTCACTTCGGCGTCGGGAAAGACCACGGTGCCGATGTCGCGCCCATCCATGACGACGCCGCCGTTCTGCGCGCACCGCCGCAGCAGCCCGTTCACGAAATCGCGCACCGCCCCGAGCGCGGCCACCCGGGACACCTCCTTCGTCACCCGCTCCTCGCGGATCCGGGGCTCGCCGCTCCGCCCGTCCACCAGCACGGTGAACCCGCCCGCGCCGGCGCGGACCGTGACGCCGTGCGCGTGCGCCGCCTGCGCGACGCCCTCGCCGGTCCAGGACTCCGGCGCGCCGAGGTGCTCGAGCGCGACCAGCGTGCAGGCGCGATAGACGGCGCCCGAGTCGATGTGGATGTAGCCTAACGATTGGGCGACGGCATGGGCGGTGCTGCTCTTGCCGCTCGCCGCGGGGCCGTCGATGGCGATGATGGGGCGGTCACGCACGGCGCAGGATCCGTTTCAGCATCCCGAAGAATCCCGGGTAGGAGACGGCGACGCAATCGCGGTCATCCAGGCGGACCCGCGCGCCGGGGATGGTGCCGAGGACCGCGAACGACATCGCCAGCCGGTGGTCCCCGGCCGTTTCGACGTGGCCCCGGGGCGGCGCGTCGGTCCCTTCGACCCAGAGGGTATCGCCCTCGGTATGGGCCCGCGCCCCCACGGCGTTGAGGTTCCGCGCCACCAGGGCGAGGCGGTCGCTCTCCTTCACCCGCAGCTCGCCGACGCCGCGGAAGACCGACGTGCCCTCCGCCCGTGACGCCAGGCAGGCGAGGAGAACGACCTCGTCGACCATCGCGGGAATCTCGGCCGGCGAGACCTCGACCGGGGTGAGGGGCGCGGTGTGCGGCAGGGGGCGCAGCGTGGCCACCGGCTCGCCGAGTGACGTCGCCGCGCCGTCCTGCGCGACCCGCGCGCCCATGCGCGCCAGCGCGCCCAGGAATCCGGTGCGCGTCGGGTTCACGTTGACGCCGAGGATCTCCAGCTCGCTGTCCCCGGCAAGGATCGCGGCCGCAACGAGATACGCGGCCGACGAAAAATCGCCGGGGATGGTGCCCCCGAATGCGGGCAGGCGCTCGACCGGCTCCAGCGTCACGCTCCTCCCGCGCACCGCGCACCGCACGCCGAGCATCGTGAGCAGCCGTTCGGTATGATCGCGCGAGCGCACCGGCTCGGTCACGCGCACCCCGACGCCGCCCGCGAGGCCGGCGAAGAGCAACGCCGTCTTGACCTGGGCGCTCGCCACCGGGCTCACGTAGTCGATGGAACGCAGCGCGCCGCCCCGGATGGTCACCGGCAAGCGGCCGTCGGTCGTGCGGATCGCCGCGCCCATGTCGCCGAGCGGCCCCGCGATCCGGGCCATCGGCCTGCGGCGCAGGCTGGCGTCGCCGGTCAGGGTGGCGGTAAAGCGGTGCGCGGCGAGGAGGCCCATCAGGAGGCGGGCGGTCGTGCCCGAATTGCGGCAGTCGAGGCTGCCGCCGGGGCGCCGGAACGCCCGCAATCCTCCGCCTCGCACCGTCAGGGCGCGGCGTTCGCTGAGCGGGCCGACCGCAATGCCAAGGGACCGCAGGCACGACGCGGTCGCCCGGGTGTCCAGCGCCGCCAGCGCGCCTTCGAAACGGCAGGCGCCCTCGCTCAGGGCGGCCAGCATCAGGGCGCGATGGGTGATGGACTTGTCGCCAGGAACGAGAACACGGCCGCGGGCAATCACGGCGCGAAAGGTACAATGCGGGAGGTGAGGAAGGTGAGGAAGGTGAGGGAACGCCAGTTTGACGCAAGAGGGCGGGCGCGGGAATATACTTGTGCATGGCCTCACGACCCCCGTTGCAGCGTGCCGCGGTTCCGCAGACCCTGCGGGACGGATGGGCTCTCGCGGCGCTCGAGCGCGTTGGCATCCTCACGGCGTCCGACGCCGGGCTGTTGCGCGCGGAATCGCCCGAATGGGTTGCCACCGCCGTGGTCGCGCGCGGGTTTGCGCCGGCGGACCGGGTGGCGGCCGCCCTGGCGAAAGCGGCCGGTGTCGCGGTGGCCAACGTCGAGCAGGCCGATGCGGGGGCCGCGCAGTTTCTTCCGGAGGCCGCGGCCCGGCAGTACGTGGCGCTGCCGCTGTCGGCGCACAACCGCACTATCCGGGTCGCGACCGCGAACCCCATGGATCTCGACGCCGAACAGACCATCGGGTTCGTGTCGGGCCGCGGCGTCGAATTCCTCTACGCGCTGCCCGACGTGCTGCGGACCCGGATCGAGGACATCTACCGTCCCGAGCGGTCGATCGAGCGCCTGGTGAGCGGCCTCGGCACCGAAGCCACGCTCGAGGCGTTCGAGGACCAGCGCGACGAGACGGTTTCGGTCGCCATCGAGGCCCCCGCCGCGAAGCTGGTCGACGCGACGATCGCCGATGCGGTGCGCGAGGGCGCCAGTGACGTGCACCTGGAGCCCACGGCCCAGGGCCTGGTCATCCGCTATCGCGTGGACGGCGTGCTGCGCGAAGTGATGCGGGTGCCGCGCAGCGCGGCGCCCTCCGTCACCCGCCGCATCAAGGTGACGGCCGGGCTCGACGTGACGGATCCGCTCCACCCGCACGACGGCCGCGCGTCGGCCCGCGTGGACGGCAAGCCCTGGGACCTGCGCGTCTCGAGCATCCCGATCGCGCGGCTGGGCGAGAAGATCGTGATCCGGCTGCTGGACCCCGGGTCCACGCACCTGAAGCTCGACGCGATGGGACTGGATCCCCTCGAGCGCCGGCAGCTCGACAACCTGCTGCGTCATCGCGAAGGCATCGTCCTCATCACGGGGCCCACGGGCAGCGGCAAGACCTCGACCCTGTACGCCGCGCTCGACCAGATCCGCACTCCCGGCATCAACGTCGTCACCGTCGAGGACCCGGTGGAATACCGCCTCGCCGGCGTCAGCCAGATCGAGGTGAACGAGAAGCAGGGGTTCACGTTCGCGTCGGCGCTGCGGTCGGTGCTGCGGCAGGACCCCGACATCGTGCTGCTGGGAGAGATCCGCGACCTGGAGACGGCACAGACGGCGTGGCAGGCGGCGCTCTCGGGGCACTTCGTGCTCTCGACGCTCCACACCAACGACGCCGCGGCCGCCGTCATGCGCCTGCGCGACATCGGCGTGGAAGGATTCAAGATCGCGGCGGCGCTGAAGGGCGTGGTCGCCCAGCGACTCGTCAGGCGATTGTGCGGCGCGTGCGCGGCGCCGGCCGACGCCGCGGCGCTCCCCGAAGTGGCGCGCCCCCCCGCCGGCACGCCGGCGAAGCCTCGCAAGCCGGTGGGCTGCGCCAAGTGTTCGGGCTCGGGCTACCGGGGGCGCTTCGCCATCGAGGAGATCCTCGACGTGGATGCGGCCATGGCCAACATGATCGCGGCGGAAGCCACGGGACCGCAGATCATCGAGGCGGCGCGCAAGCGCGGCATGAAGACGCTGTGGGAGTCGGGGCTGCGCCGGTTCTGGGCCGGCGATACGGGCTATGAGGAAGTGGTGCGCGTGGTGGGCGAGCCGGCGTCGACGCCCGGCCAGGCCGCGCAGGAACCGATGGACGAACCGCCGGCCGCGGCATCGGTGCAGGCCGCCGCGCGCCCGCTGATCCTCATCGTGGACGACGATCCCACGATGCGCGCCGTCGCCGCGGCGGCGCTGGGCGCCGAATCGTTCGAAACGGCCGAAGCCGAGGACGGCGTCGCGGCGCTGGGCGAGGCGCTGCGGCTCCATCCCGCGCTGATCCTCCTCGACATGGAGATGCCGCGCATGGGCGGCTTCGAGGTCCTGGCGGGCCTGCGCCAGCGCCTGTCGGGGCGCAGCATCCCGGTGATCGTCGTGACGTCGCTCGACGACGGGGAGACCGAGAGCCGCTGCATCGAGCTGGGCGCCGAGGACTACATCGTGAAGCCCATCCGCCCCGCGACCCTCGTCGCCCGGGTGCGCGCGGTGCTGCGAAGGGTTGCCACGTCCTGACGCCGTGAACATCCTGATCGTCGAAGACAATCCGGACAACATGAAGCTCTGCCGCACGGTGCTCGCGGCGCGGGGCCACGCCGTCACCGGGCTGCCCGGCGGCGAGCAGCTCCTGCCCGCGGTGCAGGCCGAGCGGTTCGACGTCATCCTTCTCGACATCCAGCTGCCCGGGGCCGACGGCTTCGCGCTCCTGGCGCGCCTCCGCGCGTCGAGCCTCGCGCTGCCGCCGGTGATCGCTCTCACGGCGCACGCGATGGCGGGCGATCGCGAGCGCGCGCTCGAGGCGGGCTTCGACGCGTACCTCACCAAGCCGATCGATATCGCGACCTTCGCGAGCACCATTGAGAGCTACGTCACACCACGCACGTAACGCAGCGCTCCCGTTGACAGGATAGTCTCGCAGGCCGGCGCGACGTTCCCTGTCAGCAGTTTGCAGTGCGCCCGCATAGAATCCCGATGCTGCTCAGAGCAAAGCCGCTGAAAGGCGGTGGCGCAGAGCCACGGGGCTTAAGCGATGCATGTCGCCATGCCTGCCGGGCCGCCAGCAATCGACCATGAGGGTCATTGCTGGCGGCCCTCTCATTTCTACCCCCGGCAGGGAGATCGACATGAACTGGAGATTCAAGCTTTCCATCAGGCTGGCGCTGCTCAGAGGCATCCTCCTCGGTGCCGGCGCGCTCGCGGGTTGCAGCGCGAGTGCGACGGTCGCCGGCACCAGCGCCGCAAGTCTTCCCGATTCCACCTCCGCCAGCCTGCTCGGCAATCAGATCGTGAAAACCATCGTGTTGAGCCCCGCGACGCTGAGCGTGAGCGTCGGCGCGACGCGCCAGATCGTCGCCACGATGCGCAACGCCGCGGGCCAGATCGTCTACGGCCGCACACCCACCTGGACGTCGAGCGCCCCGGCAGTCGCGTCGGTGTCGACGGTCGGCATCGTGACGGCGCGGACCGGCGGCCAGTCCACCATCACCGCGGCGATCGACGGCGTGTCGGCGCGAGCGGTGGTAACGGTGACGGGCGGCACCGTGGTGACGCCCCCTCCGGCGAGCGTCGCGACGGTCACGCTCTCCCCGGCTACGGTGTCGCTGACGCCGGGCGCGACGGTGCAACTCGCCGCCACGGTGCGCGATTCGAGCGGCAGCCTGCTCGCCGGGTCGATCGTGACGTGGCAGTCGGGCACCACGGCCGTCGCCGCGGTTTCCACGAGCGGGCTGGTGAGCGGCGTCGCCGCGGGAACGGCCAGCGTCACGGCCACGAGCGGCGGCAAGAGTGCCACCGCCTCCGTGACCGTCACCCCTCCGGTGGTGCCGCCGCCGGGTGGCACCTTCGGCGGCAACATCAACGAGCCCGCCGGGCTCACGCTGATCAGCACCCGGATGTTCGACGCGAAGATCGAGAGCGGCTGGCTCGACCGCGGCGACGCCGCCTTCTCCATCCAGCCGGACGCCGCCGCGCCCCTTTCGCCGGGCAGTGTCGGCCAGGCCCTCTTTCGCGCGGGCATGGCGGGCGGCAGCGGACCGATCAACGTGCGGCGCGAGATCAATACGCTCAACTACCACACCGTGTACCTGCGCTTTCCGTTCATGGTCTCATCGAACTGGCAGGGGCACAGCACCGGCGTGAACAAGATCTTCTTCATCTGGATCGGCGCGCAGCCGCGCGTCTTCTTCCGGATGATGGGCTCGGGCAGCGGCGCGCTACTGCCCCGCATCAATCTTCAGAACGACCCGCTCGACGTCGGCACCCTGGCTGGCAACGTGGATGCCACGAAGGCGATCGTGCGCGGGCGCTGGCACGACGTGGAGATCCTGATGCAGTCGAACACCAGCGGCAACGCCGACGGGATCGTGAAACTGTGGGTGGATGGCGTGCTGGTGACATCGTACAGCAACATCGAGTTTGCGTCGGCCACCGAGTCGCACATCTGGGAGACGGTGTCGTGGAATCCGACCTGGGGCGGCTGGGGCGACACGGTGGTGGCCGATATGTGGCAGCGGATTGATTCGTGTTACATCAGCGGTAGATAGGAACAGCCCTGAGCATTTTCGTAGCCCGGGCATTCTCTGACCGGCAGAGCTGGATAACGAGGGAACCGGCGATCGGTCTCGGACTTGCGGCAATAGATGAATACCGATCCGGTCCTGGTCGGGACCGGCTTCATGAAGCGGCAGGAATTACAAAGACCGGGATCGCTGCGAGAAACCATGGGCCGCAAGACCGGGGGAAACGGGGATGCCCGGGACAGGACTCGAACCTGTACGGGGTTGCCCCCCGCGGATTTTAAGTCCGCTACGTCTGCCATTCCGCCACCCGGGCGGCACAGAGCGGGAAGCAGGGCTCGAACCTGCGACCCCAACCTTGGAAAGGTTGTGCTCTACCAACTGAGCTATTCCCGCGCGTGCCCAGAAGCTAGACGTGCGGGACGGCGGAGGTCAAGCGGAACAAGCCTGCACAGACATTGACAAAGGGCGATGCAAATCGTAGCGTCACCCCGGCTTAAGTTACGGCCTTTCACACAGTTTCTTGCCCAATCCACCGTTTGTCGGAGGTACCATGCGGCGAAACGCCGTGCGGATCGCCGTTCTGGCATTGACCGGCGTCGTGCTGTCGACGAGCCGCGCCAGCGCCCAGGGTTTCGGCGTCTACGAACACGATGCGTGCGCCATGGGGCGCGCGGGTACCGGCGTCGCGGCGCCCTGCAACGCCAGCGCCATGTTCTACAATCCCGCCGGCATCGTGCGCAGCGGTGGCACGAAGTGGCAGGTCTCCCTCGGCGGCACCATGATCCGGCCGAGCTTTACCTTCACCGACAGCGCGACGGGGGTGGCCACGGCCGGCCCGGTCAACAGCATCCCGGTGCCCCACCTCTACATCTCGCGGCAGTTCGCCAACGGATGGGCGGGCGGGATCGGCGTGTTCGCGCCGTACGGGCTGATCTCCGAGTGGCCGGTCACGTTCAGCGGCCGGTTCCTCGGCTACCGCTCCGAGCTGAAGACGATCTACATCCAGCCCACCGTCGCCCGACAGATCAACAACTGGCTCCAGATCGGCGCGGGCTTCGACTACATCCGCACCATCGTCAACCTCAAGCAGCGCGTCGACCTCTCCTCGCAGGCCACCACCATCCCGGGCGTCACCTTCGCCGGCCTGGGCACCCCGGTCGGCACCGACTTCGCCGACGCCAACATCAAGGGCGGCAGCTGGTCGGCCGGCGCGCACATCGGCGTGATCGTGAAGCCGATGAACCACGTTTCGCTCGGTGCGCGCTACCTGTTCCGCTCCACCGGTGACGTGCAGGGCGACGCGTTCTTCACCCCGGTGTCCACGGGCATCACGCTCGCGGCCGGCAACCCCTTTGGTGTCCCGGCGGGCACGCCGCTGGACTCGGTGGTCGCGGCGCAGTTCCGCACCGGCGGCGCGCTCGTCAAGCAGCACGCCTCCACGCGGGTACCGCTCCCCGACCAGATCGTGGTCGGCATCGCGGTCAACCTGACCAGCCAGCTCACCCTTCTCGCCGACTACCAGTGGGTCCACTGGGACCGCTTCTCGAAGCTCCAGCTGACCTTCGCGAACCTCGGCACCCGGACACTCTGGGAAGACTACAAGAACACCAACGGCTACCGGCTCGGCGCGCAGTTCGACGTGACGCCGAAGCTCAGCCTGCGCGGCGGCGTCCTGAAGCACGACGGCGCGGCGCCCGACAATACCGTCACCCCGCTGCTCCCCGAAGGCGCGCGGGTCGAGCAGACCTTCGGCGCCAGCCTCCAGATCTCGACCCACGGGCGCCTCGAGGCGGCCTACCAGCACATCAACCAGCAGGACCGCCGCGGCCGGGTCGTGGACGCGCCGCGCTTCGGAGGCGCCGCGCTGAACACCGGCCTGTATTCGGGCGGCGCCAATCTGTTCGGCGTCAGCCTCGTGTGGGGGTTCTAAACCATGGAGCACACTCGCATGATTCGACGCCCGGCGCAGCGGCTGGCGGCACTCCTGGTCGCCGCGCTGCCGCTCATCGCCTCCTGCTCGCTCGATAACCAGACCATCGGCTCGCCGGCCACGCCGTCGGGCGGCTCCGATTTCCGCACCTATGCGGCGATCGGCACCAACATCGGCGCCGGCATCCAGTCGGGCGGCATCAACGACAGCACGCAGCGCGAGGCCTACACGACCCAGCTGGCCGTCGCGATGGGGCTCACGCCTAACGTGAACTGGTTCTACCCGAGCTTCGCCGGCAACGGCTGCCCGGCCCCGCTGACCAACGCCCTCACCGGCGCGCGCGTCGGCGGCACCTCGCCCGCCTGCGCTTTCCGCACCCCCTCCACGGTGCGGGCGCTGGAGAACAACGTCAGCATCCCGAGCCTGCGCGCGGCCCAGGCGCTGAACCTCACCAACCTGGACTTCCCCGCGACCGATTCGCTCAAGCTGGCGCAGTTCATCACCGGCTCGCGCAACCCGATCGACGTCGTCGAGGCGCTCGGCCCGACCTTCATCACCGTCGAAGTCGGCGCCAAC
The DNA here is from genome assembly GCA_043735145.1 of Gemmatimonadota bacterium. Classification (GTDB taxonomy): domain Bacteria; phylum Gemmatimonadota; class Gemmatimonadetes; order Gemmatimonadales; family JACORV01; genus DASXPG01. The sequence continues at coordinate 10,291 of JAYTEN010000151.1, forward strand.
GACGTGCTGGGCGCGGCGACCCGCGGCGACATCACGCTGCTCACGCCCTCAGCGAGCTTCGCCACCACCATGGACGCCCTCGCCGCCCGGCTGGACGGCACCGGCGCCAAGGTCGCGATCGCCAATGTGCCGAACGTCACGTCGATCCCGCACTTCACCCGGGCCAGCATCCTCTGGTGCCTGAAGACCGGCGCCTGCCCCGGGGTGCCGGCGACGGTGCCCTTCAGCCTGGGGTCGTTCTCGATCGACAACAGCTGCGCCCCGGCCGCCGCCGTCCCGGGCGCGATCGGCGACACCTACCTGCTCACCTTCTCGACCCTCGGCGGCGTGGTCGGCACCCTGTCGGCGGGCCGGTTCGCCAGCGTGAATTGCGCGACCGACCAGGTGCTCCTCGCCCCGGCGGCCACGCCGACGGTGCCGAGCGTCCCCGCCGGCGCCACCATCACGCCGGCCGAGTTGACGGCAATCAACGCCGCCGTCGCTGCCTTCAACACCAAGATCGCGGCGATCGCGACGGCACACGGCTACGCGCTGGTGGACTTCGCCGCGCTCCTCGCGGCCCAGGCGGCCAATATCCCGCCGATCCCGAGCTTCGGGACGCCGACGAAACTCTTCGGCACGCTCTTCTCGCAGGACGGCATCCATCCGGCGAAGGCGGGCCAGAAGATCATCGCCAACGGGTTCATCGCGGCGATCAATGCGAAATTCGGCACGACGCTGACTGCCATACCGTAGAAGCGTCGAAACGTCGAAACGTCGAAACGTCGAAGCGTTACTGGAAAGACCCCGAGGCGCAGGCCCCGGGGTCTTTTTCTGTCAGCGTTTCGACGTTTTGACGCTTCGACGCTTCTATGCTTCGACGTTTCGACGGCAGTTCGCGGTCAACCCACCGCGCCCTTGCCCGGCCGAATCACCCGCGCTCCCGCCGCACCCAGCGCCGGGTCCGCGGCGAGCGACCGGGCGATCGCCTCGCCCTGCCCCGGCTGCGCGGCCACGAGGACGGAGCCGCCCCAGCCCGCCCCGACCAGCCGGGCGCCCAGCACACCACTCGTCAGGCGGGCCGCCGTGACGATCGCGTCGAGCTTCGGCGTCGAGCACTCGTACAGGTCGCGGAGCGAATCGTGCGAGGCATTGACGAGCGCGCCGAACCCCGCGAGGTCGTCCCGGGCGAGCGCCGCGGCGGCGAGCACGGTGCGCTGGTTCTCGTTGACGACGTGGCGCACCCGGCGGCCCAGGGGATCGGGCAGCGCCGCGGTCAGCGCGCCCAGCCGCGCCGGCGGAATGTCCATGAGGCTCTCGAGCGCGGGCACCGCGGCCTGCAGCAGCGCGATCGCCTCGGCGCCTTCGCGCCGGCGCGCGGCGTACGCCGACTCGGCCAGCCGGTGGGTCTCGCCCGAGTCGACGACCACGATGTCGAGTGCTACCGCAACCGCCTCCGCCTGGAGCGTCCGGCAGTCGATGAGCAGCGCCGAGCCGGCGGGGCACATCGCCGACGCCAGCTGATCCATGCGCCCGCAGGGCACCCCGACGAATTCCGTCTCGGCGCGCCACGCCAGGTCCGCGATCTCGACCGCCGACAGCCTCCCGCCGGACCAGCGCTGGAGCGCGCACGCCGTCGCGACCTCGAGCGCCGCCGACGAGCTGAGCCCGGCGCCCGTGGGCACGTCGCTGGCGACGGCGACGGATAGTCCCCCGGCCCAGGGCGCCCGCTCGCGATCGGCCAGCGTGGCAACGCCCGCGCAGTAGTCGCTCCAGGTGTGAATCGGGTGCGGCGGCCACTGGCGGTCCACCGCCTCGGCGTGCTCCGATACGGCATGCATGCGCCGGTCGGCGGGGCCCACCGCGACGGCGGTGCGATCGGTCGTGGCGACCGGCAGCACGTGCCCGCCATGATAGTCGACGTGCTCGCCGATGAGATTCACGCGGCCGGGCGCCGACGCGACGGCGGCGGGATCGCGCCCGAAGGCCGCCACGAAGGCGGCGCGGGCTCGCGCTTCCGGATTCATTGACCCCTCCCCGCCGTCCCGCTAGTCTTCGCACCCATGCGTCGCGCCATTCTCGTTCTCACCGTGTCGTTGACTGCCCAAGTGATCGCCCCCGCCGCGCTGGCGGCCCAGGGCGAGCACGCGATGCCGATGCCGGGCGGGTCGTTCCGCGTGTCGATCGGCGCCGACTGGTCGCACTACGACGAACGCTTCGGCGCCGCGACGCCGCTGAACCCCACCCTGCCCGACGGCGCGCGCGAGCCGATCGGATTCTACTTTGGCGCCGACTCGTTCGGCGTGCGCCAGCTGGAATTCCTCACGCCGGTCCAGACGCAGATCCGCGGGCTCACGGGCCTGGGCGCCTACGAGCTGAACCTTGGCCGCACCCGCGTCACCCTCGACGCCAGCGTGCGGCGCCAGCCGATCCGCCTCGCCATCGCCCCCTCGAAGCATATCGGATTCCAGGTCACCGTGCCGATCGTGCGGGCGCGGATGAGCGCCTTCCTCGCCGCGCCCGACACCTCCACCGCGCTGCGCGGCAATGTCGGCACCGTCACCGCGGTGTCGCTCGACCCCTTTCGCACCAATGCCGATGCGGTCATCAGCGCGCTGATACAGCAGGCCGCCAGTGGCCCGGCGTCGCTGCGCGCCCAGGCGCAGGCCGAGCTGGCGGCGATCCGGCCGCTGGTCTGCGGGTTGTCGGCGCTCGGCACCACCAGCTCGGCGGACCCCGCGTCACCCTGCTTCGGTGCCGGCACCCGGTCGCCCTTCCTGCCGCTGGCGACGAGCGCGGCCGGCGACAGCATCACCACGCGGCTCGGACGCGCGCAGGCCAGTTACAGCGCCCTGAAGACGCAATACGCGGCGCAGAGCGTGACCCTCCCCGCCTTTACCGCCACGTACGGACTGCCGACGGTGGCGCTCGACAGCGCGGCGATCCGCACGCTGCTGACCACCTCGGCGTCGCTCGGCGCCGATTCGGTGGCCGAAGTGGTGCGCACCGGCATCGGCGACATCGAAGTCGGCGGCTGGCTCCAGCTGGCCGATGCGCCCGCATGGCGCAGCCAGGTCGCGGTGCTCGTCCGGCTGCCGACGGGCAAGATGGATCTGCCGGGCAACTTCATCGACATCGGCACCGGCGATCACCAGACCGACGTTGAGGTGGCCTTCCGCAACGACTTCGTGCTGAACCGGAATCTCTGGTTCCACGCGGGCGGACGCTACGGCGTGCAGATGGCCGACCAGCTGAAGCGCCGCGTGTCGCCGTACTACCTGCCGTACGCGCCGGCCTCGAGCGAGGCGACGGTCAACCGCAACCTCGGCGACTACTACGCGATCGACATCGCGCCCAACTGGCAGCTCGACGACGCGTTCGGCGTCGCGATCGGCTGGCACTATTTCCACCAGGGCGCGACCACGTACACCTACGCCAACGCCGCCGACGAGGCCGCCATCGGCCTGCCCGCGAGCGTGCTGGGGCTGTCGACGGCGCAGACGCAGATGCGCGTGGGCGCCGGCGTGACCTTCTCGACGCTGCAGCGCTACATGGCGGGCCGCGCGCGACTCCCGTATCGCGTGACCTGGTCCTACAACTCGACGTTCTCCGGGCGGGGCGGGCAGGTGCCCAAAGCAGGCGTGATGATGGTTGAGATTCAGGGGTACTTCGGGCATCTGCGATAAGGGCGGTAGGGCGGTACGGCGGCACGGCGGTACGGCGGCACGGCGGTACGGCGGTACGGCGGTACGGCGGTACGGCGGTACGGCGGTACGGCGGTACGGCGGTACGGCGATACGTTAGGCGTGGTTTTGGGATCGTGCCATGATCGAGCGATAGAGGCCCCACACCACTTGTCCCGTTCGGTCGCGCAAAGCATCGATTTCTGACCACACCTCCTGCGTCAGGTAGTCCAGGTCCCGCGCGAGTCGCAGGATGTAGGCCAGTTCGGAGAGTGATCCGAGCGAGATGTCGACAAATCGGCGAAATTCACGATTCCCTCGTTTGGCCGAGCCCTCCGCGATATTCGCCGCAACGGAAAAAGCCGCACGCCGCGCCTGAGACCTGAGGCCGTATCGTTCCTCGTCGGGGAAGCGGCCTGTGACACGGTACGTTGCCAGCACCAACTGATGCGCCAGCTGCCAGGCCTCGAATCGTTCGTATGGTAGCATGGGATAAGGATCGCTGCGGAGTATCACCAGGAAATCACCAAGCACTCACCCAACAACGTCCCGCCGTACCGCCGTACCGCCGTACCGCCGTACCGCCGTTCTACTGAGTCTTCAGCATTTCCTGTGCGTGCTTCCTCGCCGTCGTTGCGCTTCCCCCCAGCATCCGCGCAATCTCCTCGACGCGATCCTCCCCGTGCGCGACCTGCACATTGGTCTGCACGACGCCCTCCTCCGCGACCTTCGACACGATGAGGTGGCGGCTCGCCACGGCCGCGATCTGCGGCAGGTGCGTGATCACCAGTACCTGGTGCTGGCCGGCGACGCGCGTCAGCGCGTCGGCCACTTTCCCCGCGACCTGGCCGCCGATGCCCGCATCCACCTCGTCGAAGACCAGCGTCGGCACCCGGTCGTGGCGCGCCAGCGCGACTTTCAGGGCGAGCATCAGCCGCGACAGCTCGCCGCCTGAAGCGGCCTTCGCCACCGGCCGCTCGCCCATCCCCGGATTCATGGCGCAGAGAAACCGCACCGCCTCCGCCCCGCCGCGCCCCGGCGCGGTGAGCGCTTCCAGATCCACGCGCAGCCTGCCATCTGGCATGCCTAACTCTGCCATATGGCCGGACACCTCGGTGCCCAGCCGGCGCGCCCCGGTCCGTCGCTTTGCGCTCAGGCCCCGGCTGCGCGAGCCGAAGGTCTCCTCCGCCCGCGCGATGCGCGCCGCCAGGTCCTGCAGGTCGGCGTCCGCCGTATCGAGCAGCTCCAGCTCGGCCTTCGCCTCGGCGCCGGCCGCGAGCACGCGCTCGAGGCCCGGGCCGTACTTCTGCTCCAGCCGGAAGAGCAGGTCGCGCCGGCGCTCGACGGCGCCGAGCCGCGCGGGATCCAGCTCCACCGTCTCGGCATAGTCGCGCACCGCGCGCTCCAGCTCCTCCACATTGAGCAGGGCGGCGTCGAGCATCTCGCGCCAGCCGGCGCTGCCGCGCTCGTCGATTCGCTCGAGCGACGCGAGGAGCTTGCCCACCTGGCCGAGGGTGTGGCCGGCCGAGCGGTCGTCGCCGCCGAGGAGATCGGCCAGCTCCGCCGCGGTGCGCCCCAGCTCCTCGGCGTGGCCGAGGCGGCGCGCCTCATCGTCGAGGGCGTCGAGCTCGCCCGAGCGGGGTGCTGCGGCCTCGATCTCCGCGGCGACGTGGCGCAGGTAGTCGGCTCGGCGCAGCGCTTCGGCCCGGCGCGACGCGACCGCCGCGCGCTCGGCGCGCAGCGCCTCGGCCTCGTCCCACGACGCGGCGACCGCGGACGCCTCCGACTCGGCATCGGCAAAGGCGTCGAGAATCGCGCGCTGGGTGGTCTCGTGGAGGAGCGACTGCGTCTCGTGCTGGCCGTGGAGGTCCACCAGCAGCGCGCCGACCTCGGCCAGCACGCCGGCGGTGACGGGGCTGCCGTTGATCCAGGCGCGGCTGCGGCCGGCAGCCTGCACTTCGCGCTTGAGGATGAGCCGGCCGTCATCGAGCTCGATGCCGAACCCGTCCAGTCGCCTGGTCGCCAAGTCGCCAAGTCGCCTGGTCGCGCCACTCAGCTCGAAGACGCCTTCAACGACGGCGCGGGATTGGCCCTGCCTGACGAGTCCGCTCTCGGCGCGCTCGCCTAACAACAGCTCCAGGGCATCGACGAGCAGTGACTTGCCGGCCCCCGTCTCGCCCGTGAGGACGTTGAGTCCTTCACCGAGCTCGAGTCGGGCGTCCGCAATGACCGCGAGACCCTGGACCCGTAGCTCGGTCAGCATCCGGCACGGGATTCGCAGGGGCCGACCTTGTGTCGGCCCGTGCGGAGGGCCGACACAAGGTCCGCCCCTACAGGCCGCGTCAGGTCCGTCCCCCGAGATCACCCCACGCGAGCTTGCGGCTCAGCCGGCCGAAGAAGCTCTCGTCGGTGATCTGCGCGAGCAGCACCGGATCGGGGGCGCAGACGACGGTGACGTCCTGCCGGGCGCGCAGGTGCGCCGTCCCCTGGCCGTCGATCGACACCAGCAGCTCGTCGGGATCGGGCACCGGGTCGAGCACGCGGATCGCGATCGTCGCCGACGAGGGCACTACCAGCGGACGCACCGCCATGGTGTGGGGACTGATCGCCGTGATGATGAAGCAGTCCACGCTGGGCACCACGATCGGGCCGCCGGCCGAGAGCGAGTACGCCGTCGAGCCGGTCGGGGTGGCGACGATGATGCCGTCGGCCGAGTAGGTGCCGACCGTCTCGCCGTCCACCGTCAGCGCGATCCGGATGACACGGGCCACGCCGCCCTTGTGGATCACGACGTCGTTGATCGCGAGTGCCTGCGGACCGTCATCGCCGATGCGCGCGTTCAGCGCGATGCGGCGCTCCACCCGGAAGTGGCCCTGCTGGAGCCGCTTCAGCGCGTCTTCGGCCTGGTCCGGGCTGGCGGCGGCGAGAAATCCGAGCCGGCCCAGGTTGACGCCGAGCACCGGAATCCCGCGCTGGCACCCGATCCGGGCCGCGCGCAGGAGCGTGCCATCGCCGCCCAGGCTGAGGATGATGTCAATGTCGGCGTCGTGCAGCGTGGTGCCGTGCAGTCCTTCGATGAGATCGGCGAGCTGCGGCTCGTAGACCAGCTCCACCCCGATCTTCGGTGCCGCGGACGCCAGCTTGTGCAGCAGATCGACCAGCGGCGCGTACCGCCGGTTTCCCACCAGGCCGATCCGCATCAGGAGACGGCGGCCTCCTCGGCGTGCAGCGCCCGGATGCGCGCGGCGATTCCTTCGGCCGTCAGGCCGACCTCGGCCAGCTGCTGCGGGCGCGGCGCGTGCTCGTAGGTCCGGTCGGGGGCGCCCAACGCGATGACGCGCACGCCCGGAGCGATGGTCTGCACCGTGGCGGCGAGGCTGGCGCCGAATCCGTTGACGACGCAGCCGTCCTCGACGGTAACGAGCAGCGCGTGGTTCTGGACCAGCGCGTCGAGCATGGTACGGTCGAACGGCTTCAGGAAGCGCGCGTTCACGACCGACGCCTCGTACCCCTCGGCCGCGAGGAGCGCGGCGGCCTGCAAGGCCGGCTCGCACATCACGCCCACGGCGAGAATGGCACAGTGCTTGCCCTGCCGCAGCATCTCCCAGGTGCCGTAGGGCACCGGCGCGACCTCGGCCGCCAGCGGCGGCTCGGCCGGCGCCTTGTCGCGCGGATAGCGCAGCGAGAAGGGCCCGTCATGCGCCAGCGCGCACCGCAGCAGGCCGATCATCTCCTTGCCGTCGCGCGGGGCCGTCACCGTCAGGTTCGGCACGGCGAGCATATACGGGATGTCGTACAGGCCCATGTGCGTCTGCCCGTCGTCGCCCACCATGCCGGCGCGGTCCATGCAGAAGATCACCGGCAGGTTCTGGATCGCCACGTCGTGGATGATGCTGTCGTAGCCGCGCTGGAGGAACGTCGAGTAGATCGCGCACACCGGGCGGATGCCCCCGGTCGCGAGACCCGCGGCGAAGGTCACGGCGTGGCCTTCGGCGATGCCGACGTCGAAGAAGCGGCCGGGCCACTTCTTCTGGAAGATGTTGGTACCGGTGCCCGAGGGCATCGCCGCCGTGATGGCGACGAGGCGCGGGTCTTCCGCGGCGAGCTGGGTGATGGCGTCGCCGAAGACCTTCGTCCACGCCGGCGGGCCGCCTGACGAGGACTTCAGTTTACCGGTGACGGGATCGTAGGGCTGGCGCGCGTGATACTTCTCGAGATCGGGCTCCGGCAGCGGGAAGCCCTTCCCCTTCTGCGTCACCACGTGCACGAGCCGCGGGCCCTTGAGCCCCTTCACCATCTCGAAGGTCTGCGCCATGAGCCCGGTATCGTGCCCGTCGATGGGGCCGAAATAGCGGAAGCCGAGCTCCTCGAAGAGCATGCCGGGCGAGAACATGTTCTTGACGCTCTCTTCGAGCTTCTTGCTGAAATCAACGACCCCGTGACCGAGATACTTCGAGCTCAGCTCGATGACGCCCTTCACCCGCTCGCGCATGCGATTGGTGAACGGCGACGCGATGATGGAGCCGAGGTACTTGGTCATCGCCCCGACATTGGGCGCGATCGACATGCCGTTGTCGTTGAGGACGATGATCACGTCGCGGTCGGAGTGGCCCGCGTTGTTGAGCCCCTCGTACGACATGCCGCAGGTGAGCGCGCCGTCGCCGAGGACGGCGACGACATGGTAGTCGTGCTGGTTGAGGTCGCGCGCCGTGGCGACGCCGAGCGCCGCACTGACGGCGGTGCCCGCGTGGCCGGCGCCGAAGATGTCGTGTGGGCTCTCCGACCGGCGCAGGAAACCGTTGAGACCGTCGGGCTGGCGCAGCGTGGGAAAGCGCTCGTTGCGGCCGGTCAGCACCTTCCAGGGATAACCCTGGTGCCCGACGTCCCAGAGAATCTTGTCCTGCGGGCTCTCGAAGGCGTTCAGCAGCGCGACCGTCAGCTCCACGACGCCGAGGCCGGCGCCGATGTGCCCGCCGGTGGTCGAGCAGACGTCGATGAGCCGCTGGCGCACCTCGTCAGCGAGCTGCTGCAGCTGTTCGCGGGGCAGGCGGCGGACATCCGCCGGGCCCTTGATCGTTTCCAGCAGAGCCATCGCGGTTCCTTGCTATTAACGGGCGGCCTCAGGGGGCCGCCCCTGCACGTGTGTTACGACCGGCGGGCCACGACGAATCGGGCCAGCGCCGCAAGCAGAGGGGAAGATACCCCCACCGCCGCCAACTGGGCCACCGCGCGCTCGGCCAGGCGCTCGGCCTCGCGGGAGGCGGCTTCCAGGCCGATGAGGTGGGGGTAGGTCGGCTTGCCGAGCTTGACGTCCTTGCCGGGCGTCTTGCCGAGCTCGGATGACGTGGCCGTGAGGTCGAGGACGTCGTCGGCGATCTGGAAGGCGAGACCGACGTCCTCACCAAAGGCGCGGAACCCCTGGCGCGTCCGGGCGCTGACGCCGGCGGCCACGGCGCCGATTTCCACCGAGGCGGCGATGAGGGCCCCGGTCTTCCGGCGCTCGAGGTCGGCCACAAAATCCAGGGTGACATCCTGGCCGCCGGCGAGCAGGTCCATGACCTGTCCCCCGATCATCCCGCCGCCGCCCGCCGCGCGGAAGAGCACGCCGGCCAGGTCGCGGGCCGCCGAGTCGTCGAGGCCGAGCGAACGCGCGCCCCGCACCATCGCCGCCGCCGCGACCGGGACCATCGCGAACCCGGCGAGCGTCGCGATGCGCACGCCCATCGCGCGATGCAGCGTCGGTCGGCCGCGCCGCAGGTCGTCGTTGTCCATGCAGGGGAGATCGTCGTGCACCAGCGAGTAGGCGTGCACCACCTCGACCGCGGCGGCGACATCCGCGATCGCGGGGCTGTGGCCACCCGCCGTCTCGTAGGCGGCGATCACCAGCGCGGGGCGAAAGCGCTTGCCGGACCCGAGCACCGCGTAGCCGACGGCGTCGCGCAGCCCGGCAGGTGCATCGGCGAGGAGCTCGGGCAGCGCGGCTTCGAGCGCCGCATCGCACGCTCCCCTCGCCCGGGTGAGAAACTCCGTGACGTCGGGCGCTGCGTCAGCCAAGATCGGACGCACTCACGCTGCCGTCGGCGGCCTCGCGCAGCTGCCGCAGGCGCACTTCGGCATCGCCGAGCCGGGCCCGCGCCTCGCGCAGGCGGCCCACGCCTTCCTCGAACAGCGCGAGCGCCCGGTCGAGGTCGAGGTCGTCCGTCTCGAGCGCCTTGACGATCTGCTCGAGGCGCTCGAGGTCCGACTGCAACGAAGGGGGACCGGACGAATCGGGGACCGAGGACCGGGGACCGGGAACCGGGGACTTCGTCACGTTGTGGCCTCGCTCTGTGCGCGCACGTCGCCGTCGGTGACCCGCAGGCGGAATTTCCGGCCGGCCGGAAAGTCGGCGACCGTCTTGAGCACGCGGCCCGCGTCGTCGCGCGCGACCGCGTACCCACGATCGAGCACCTTCAGCGGCGACAGCGCGTCGAGCGACGCGCCGAGCCGCTCGCTCTGCGCGCGCCCCTTCGCCACGCGCGACGCGCACGAGGCGGCCATGCGCTGACCCGCCGAGCGGAGCCGCGCATCGGCGCGCTCCACGCGGCGGCCCACGGCGGCATCGATGCGCGCCGCGGCGCCCGCCAGGCGCGACGACGCGGCGCGCATCCGGCCGCCCGCAGCCTGGGTGAGATGGGCGCGTATCCCGTCGAGATACTTCCGCAGCTCGGCGCGGTCGGGCACCGCCTTCTCGGCCGCCGCCGACGGCGTCGGCGCGCGGAGGTCGGCGACCATGTCGGTCAGCGTAGTGTCGATCTCGTGTCCCACCGCGCTGATCGTCGGAACGCGCGAGCCCGCGACGGCGCGGGCGACAGCTTCGTCGTTGAAGGCCTGGAGATCCTCTTTCGATCCCCCGCCCCGCCCCACGATCAGGAGGTCGAGGCCGGCAAAGCGATTGGCGATGCCCAGGGCTCGGACGATCGCCCGCGGCGCGTCATCGCCCTGCACCTTCGTGTGGATGAGGACCAGCTCGCAGCAGGGCCACCGGCGCGTCACGACCGCGACGATATCGGGCCACGCCGCGCCCTCGGCGCTGGTCACGACCCCGATACGGGCGGGAAAGGGCGGCAGCGGCCGCTTGCGGGCCGGATCGAAGAGGCCGTCCTTCTCGAGCGCCTTACGAGCGCGCTCGACCTTCAGCGCATGAAAGCCGCCCTCGGGCCTGGGGAGAAGCTGCTTGACGGTGAACTGGAGCTGGCCCCGCTCCCGGTAGATGGCGAGGCGGCCGTGCACGAAGACCTTCATGCCCTCTTCCGGCGGCGCCTGGAGGCGCCGGGCGTCGTCGGACCAGGTGATGCAGGAAATGCTGGCGGTGCGATCCTTGAGGGTGAAATACCAGTGCCCCAGGCCCGACTGCTTGAAACCGGACACTTCGCCTTCGACCCAGAGCGTCGGCAGCTCGTTGACGCGGTTTTGGAGCGCCGTGACGAGCTGCGTCACCGACCATGCCTCCTCGTCCGCCGCGGGCGCGTCGAACCCCAGCTCCAGGTTCACGTCGCCTGCCGGGCCGCCTGCACGGTGTTCTTCATGAGCATCGCGATCGTCATGGGCCCGACTCCGCCGGGGACGGGGGTGATCGCCGACGCGACCTCGCTCGCCTGCGCGAAATGCACGTCGCCCTTGAGGACGTAGCCCCGGGGATGCGACGCGTCGTCCACGCGGTTCACGCCCACGTCGATGACCACGGCGCCGGGCTTGATCATGTCGCCGGTGATGACTTCGGGACGGCCGGCCGCGACGATCAGGATGTCGCCGTCGCGCGTGTGGCGCGCCATGTCCTGGGTCTTCGTGTGGCACACGGTGACGGTGGCGTTGCCACCCGGTGTATCCTGGAGAATCATGTTGGCCACCGGGCGACCGACGATCATGGAGCGGCCGACGACCACGGCGTGCAATCCCTTCGGGTCCACGCCCGCGCGCCGGATCAGTTCGATCACGCCGGCGGGCGTGCACGGCCGGAAAGCGTCCCGGTCGCCCCGCACCACCTTGCCGACGTTGACCGGATGAAACCCGTCCACGTCCTTGGCGGGGCTCATGCGGTTGACGACCCGGTCGAAGCTCATCGACTTGGGGAGCGGCGACTGGACCAGGATGCCGTGCACGGTGGGGTCGGCGTTGAGCCGGTCCACCAGCGCCAGCAGCTCGGTCTCGGTCGTCGTCGCGGGCAGCACGATGGTCTCGGACTTCATGCCCAGCTCGTCCGCGGCCTTGCCCTTCATCCTGACGTAGACCTGACTGGCGGGGTCTTCGCCCACGATCACGACCGTCAGGCCGGGCCGGACGCCCTTCGCGTTCAGCTCGGCGACCGCGCCCTTCAGCTCCTCGCGGATCGCCCTGCCGATCGCATTGCCATCGATGATGCGTGCGGGCATCTATCCCCTTTGTGTATGTCGTCGAAACGTCGAAACGTCGAAACGTAAACATGTTTTTAACGCTTTGACGCTTTGACGCTTTGACGCTTTGACTACTTCGCCACTCCAACCGCACGCGTTTCCCGGATCACGACCACCCGGATCTGGCCGGGGTACTGGAGCTCCGACTCGATCTTCTTCGCGATCGCCTCCGACAGCTCGCCCATGCCGGCGTCGTCCACGCGGTCGGGCGTCACGATCACGCGCACCTCGCGGCCGGCCTGGATGGCGAAGCTGCGCTCGACGCCGGGGAACCCGGTCGCGATCTCCTCCAGCCGCGTCAGCCGCTTCACGTAGCTCTCGAACGCCTCGCGCCGCGCCCCCGGCCGCGCGCCCGACGCGCTGTCGGCCGCCTGCACGATGACCGACATCGCGCTCTCGTGCGGGACGTCGTCGTGATGCGCCTCGATGCAGTTGATGATGGTCGCGTTCTCGCCGTACTTGCGCGCCTGCTCCACGCCGAGCTGCACATGGGTGCCCTCGTGCTCGTGGGTCAGCACCTTGCCGATGTCGTGCAGCAGGGCGCCGCGCCTCACCGTGGCGACGTCGAGCTTCAGCTCGGCCGCCATGATCCCGGCGATCCAGCAGACTTCCTTCACGTGCTTGAGAAGATTCTGGCCGTAGCTGGTCCGGAACTTCATCCGGCCGACGAGCTTGATCAGCTCGGGATGCAGGCCGTGCACGCCCACGTCGTAGGCCGCCTGCTCGCCGGCCTCCTGGATCTGCTGATCCACGTCGGCCTGCGCCTTCTTCACCACTTCCTCGATGCGCGAGGGATGAATGCGGCCGTCGCTGATCAGCCGCTCGAGCGACAGCCGCGCGACCTCGCGGCGGACCGGGTCGAAGCACGAGACGGTCACGGCGTCGGGGGTGTCGTCGATCACCACGTCCACGCCGGTGGCCTGCTCGAAGGCGCGGATGTTCCGGCCCTCGCGGCCGATGATGCGGCCCTTCATCTCGTCATTAGGCAGGGTGACGGCGGCGATGGTGGTCTCGGAGGTCTGCTCGGCGGCAATCCGCTGGATCGCGATCGCCACGATCTTCTTCGCTTCCTTGTCGGCATCCCGGCGGGCCGCTTCCTTCAGCGTGCGGACCAGGTTGGCCGCTTCGGCCTTCGCCTCGACCTCGACCGACTGGACCAGCTCGCGACGCGCGGCGGCGGCGGTGAGGCCGGCGATCGACTCCAGGCGGCGCTGCTGCTCGACCGTGAGCGCCCGCAGCTCCTGCTCCTGGGCCTTCATCCCCTGCTCCTGGGTGGCGACCTTCTGCTCGAGGGCGGCCACCGAGGTCAGCTTGGCTTCGAGATCCCGCTCCCGGCGCTCGGCCAAGTCCACTTTCCGCTCCAGCTGCTTGTCGCGGTCCTCCATCCGGCGCTCCGACCGGGCGATTTCGTCCCGCCGGCGGACCGCTTCCGCTTCCCAGAGCTCCCGCGCCTTGGCGAGCTCTTCCTTACCAGACGTAATGAGGGATTGGCGGAACACCTCGGCATCCTTGCGGGCGTCCGCGAGTAGCCGGTCGGCGAGGTCCTGGCCCGTGGCCCGCGCGCGGTGCGCGGCCCGTCGTTCCAGCAATCGCCCCAGATAGAAGACCGTCGGCGCGGCGACGGCAACCAGGCCGAGGCCGACGAGAACAACCCAGTTTTCCATATAACCACTCCGGCGGGAAACCGCCTCGAGTGATATCCGAATGCGTGATTGAGAGTGCTAACTTATGCGACTACACACACATAGCACAAGATGGGCCCGGCAAAGCGCGTAGCGCGTAGTGCGTTGTGCGCAGGCGACTTGGCGACTTGTCGACTTGGCGACTAGGCGACTTGGCGACTTGGCGACTTGGCGACTTGGCGACTGAACGAATCACCCGTCACCCGTGTAGAGGACAAATGCGCTGGATTCCGGGAACGTCGAGTGGCAACGTCGAGGACCGCCGCGGGTCGTCCATGGGTGGCGGTGGCTTCGGCTTCGGACGCATGGGGATCGGGGGCCTGCTCCTGATCGGCGTGCTCAGCCTCGTCTTCAAGAAGAACTTCTTCGCGCTGCTCGGCAGCGGCGGCGGGTCCACGACCACGACCCAGGGACCGGTGCAGTCCACGCCGGCCGAGGACTCCTTGAAGGACTACATCACCTTCGTCCTCAACGACGCCCAGACGGTGTGGGCCCGGGCGCTGCCGGTGCAGGCGCAGAAGGAATACCGGGACGCTCATCTGGTCCTGTTCCGCGACGCGACCGAGTCGTCCTGCGGGCAGGCCGGCTCCTCGACCGGCCCTTTCTACTGTCCTGGCGACGAGAAGGTCTACATCGACCTCGGCTTCTACCAGGAGCTGGAGAGCCGCTTCGGCGCCTCGGGCGACTTTGCGCAGGCCTACGTCCTCGCGCATGAGATCGGGCATCACGTGCAGAAGATTCTCGGGATTTTCGGCAGCGGCGAGGGCGGCGCGCAAAGCAATCGGCATTCGGTCGAGATCGAGCTCCAGGCGGACTGCTTCGCCGGCGTCTGGGCGTCGACCGCGCGCGAACGGAAGATCCTCGATCCCGGCGACGTCGAGGAGGGACTCGCGGCGGCTTCCGCGGTGGGGGACGACCGCATTCAGCAGATGTCGGGGCGCGCCGTGAACCCCGAGAGCTGGACCCACGGTTCGGCGCAGCAGCGGTCGCAGTGGTTCAGGCGGGGCTTTGACTCGGGGCAGATTGCGCAGTGCGATACGGCTCAGCGGTGACGGAGGCGGGGAGGTGACTGCTGCGGGAAGGGGTTACCTCGGGGGTGGCCCGGACTCCAGGGCGCGGACCACCGGGCCGACCATCGCCGCCGCCACCTTGGAGTTGGCGCGCTCGGTGAGGTGGCCGACGTAGTCCAGCCAGACGGCGCCGCTGTCGCCGGCGAACACTCCGGACAGGCTCCGGAAGCGCGCGCCCACGAGGGGCGTCATGGCGGAATCGATTTCGCGCGCGGCGATGCGGTTCAACACCCACAGATAAGGATGCAGCCCGCCCAGCCTGGTGCTGTCGGTGACGGCGCGCTCGAAGGCCGTGAGCGGCTTCGGCGCCGATGAGGGTGTCGGCTGCCAGAAGTAGAGCGCGTGGAATCCGAATTCCCGCCCCAGCGCATCGATCAGGCCCGCGTTGCGCGCGTAGCAATCCACGATGCCGTGCCCGACGGCGCGCAGCTCCGGCGTTTCCCGCAGGTCGCGCAACGGCATCACGCCGCCCTCGAGCCGCGCCTGCCCGCGCATGGCGGCGAGCAGATCCCCCAGCTCGGTCCGGCCCCGGGCCACGAGAAAACGCCCGATGGCAAACTCGACGCCGCGACGACCCTCGTTCTGGGGCCATCCGCACCGGCCGTTCATGGCGCTCGCCGCGGCGTCGTTGATGCCGTCATAGAACACGACGACGTCGGGGCGATGGCCGTCGCGCAACTCGAGCAGGAGCCTGACGAGGCCCTGGGTCGAGACGTAGCCGGTCTCGCCGAGATTCCGGACGCTGACGCCCCGGAGCCCCATCGAATCGAGAGCGCGCGCGACGACGGCCGGAATGGTCGCGCTGTCGCGCTGCCCCGTGCCCCACATCGTCGATCCGCCGAAGAACCAGACGTGCCGCCGCGCCGCACTGTCGCTCACCGGTTGCGGCACCACCCGGAAACCCGCGCTGTCCACGTTCACCCAGCGCCCCGCGAAGGGACGGCGGTGCCAGTGCGTGTAGGGGGTCCAGCGCATGCGCAGCGTCGCCGCCTCTTCGGCGGCGAACTCGTGATACCAGGGTTCGGTGGCGTACGGATAGGGGGCGGCGCCCGGGGGAGGCGAAGGGCGGAAGATCCGGCCCGCGAGGCCCACGGCGCCGAGCACGACGAGGAGCAACACCAGTGTCACGCCGAAAATGTCCCAGGCGGTTCGCAGCGCCGCGATCGCGCGAAGGAAGGCCTGCCTCGCGCGGTTCATCGGGGGCCTACGCCCCGACGCTCTGGCGCTTCTGGGGCGGCAGCAGGCGCGCGAGCTCGGCCGACATGCCGCG
>JAYTEN010000152.1:0-10143 GCA_043735145.1 Gemmatimonadota bacterium
TCCCCGGCAGCCCCTCCGGCCGGAAAATCCATCGACGCCGACGCATCCACCACGATGACCGTGGCCAGTGTCGCCCGGTCACTCGTTATGCGGAGATAGGCCCGGTCGGTGCGGGCGAGCAGCTTCCAGTCGAGGCGGCGGGGATCGTCGCCCTGACGGTAGGGGCGGTATTCGGTGAATTCGGCGGAGAGGCCACGCAGCCGCGACCGGTGCGTGCCCGCGGTACCGGCGAGCGCCGCCTTGCGCGCGGGCCAGGTCACGCCGCGCAGGGAGTCGAGGAGCGCTCCGTAATCCGGCTTCATGAATGCCGGGACCGGGGACCGCGGACCGAGGACCGGAAAAGCCGGGTCTGTCCGGTCCACAGTCCCCGGTCCACGGTCCTCGCCTTTAGATCCGGATATCCGACCGCGGCGCCGACACCTTCGCGAGCACTTCGTCGATCACCCGCTCGGCGGTCACGCCCTCGGCCTCGGCGGCAAAGTTCGGCAGCACCCGGTGGCGCAGCACCGGCGGCGCGACGCGGCGGATGTCCTCCGGCGCGACGGCAAACCGGCCGCCCAGCAGCGCGTGGGCCTTGGCGCCCAGGACCAGCGCCTGCGAGGCGCGCGGCCCCGCGCCCCAGCGCACGAACTGCCTGACGAGATCCGGCGCGGAGACATCGTCGGGGCGGGTCGCGCGGGCCAGGGCCGCGGCATAGCGCAGCGCCGGCTCGGCGGCCGAGACCTCGCGCACCTGGCGCTGGAGCTCGAGCAGGTCGGCCGCGTCGAGGACCGGCTCCAGCGGCGCCTCGGCGACGCCCGTGGTTGAGCGCAGGATCTCGATCTCCTCGGCCTCATCGGGATAGCCGATGCGGATGTCGAACAGAAACCGGTCGAGCTGCGCCTCGGGCAGCGGATAGGTGCCCTCCTGCTCGATCGGGTTCTGCGTCGCCAGCACGAAGAAGGGCTCCGGCAGCCGCATCGTCTCGCCGGCCGCGGTGACGCGATGCTCCTGCATCGCCTCCAGCAGCGCCGCCTGGGTGCGCGGCGGCGTGCGGTTGATCTCGTCGGCGAGCACGATGTTCGCGAACACCGGGCCGCGCACGAACCGGAAGCTGCGCGCGCCCGCCGCGTCCTCTTCCATGATCTCGGTGCCGGTGATGTCGCTGGGAACGAGGTCGGGCGTGAACTGGATGCGCCGGAACTCCAGCCGCATCGCGTCGGCGATGGACTTGATGATCAGAGTCTTGGCGAGACCCGGCACCCCGACCAGCAGCGCGTGCCCGCCGGCCATGATCGCCATGAGGATTTCCTCGATGACGCGATCCTGTCCCACGATGCGGCGGCCGACCTCGGACTTGAGGCGGCCCGCCGCGTCGGGAGATGCGTTCGAGGTTTTCGGCAGTATCGTCGCGCTCAAACCGCTTCCGACAGGCTGGTAAAGTTGAAGTCCTTTGCCTTCACCGACGGCATCACCACGTCGCCGCCCGCTTCGGTGCCGGCGAGCCGGACCGGCTGGCCCAGCGCCTCGAGGTTGTTGAGCAGGAACAGCGGCGAGTCGTTGAACCGGAAATTGCGCACCGCGCGGCTCACGCGGCCGTTCTCGATAAGGAAAGTGCCGTCGCGCGTGAGGCCGGTGTAGAGAATGGTGCGCGGATCCACCTCGCGCAGGTACCACAGCCGAGTGACCAGCACGCCGCGCTCGGTGCCGGCGATGAGTTGCGCGATCGACTGCGTGCCGCCGGCCATCTTCACCGACGACGGGAATCCGGTCACCGGCTTGTTGGATCGCTGCGCCCAGAACCGCGTGTAGTACATCTGCTGCAGCACGCCGTTCTCCACCCACATCTGCCGGCCCAGCGGCAACCCCTGGCCGTCAAAGGGCTGGGCCAGCAGCTGCGGATCGGACGGGTCGGAGAAGATGGTGACGCGCGGATCCACGATCCGCTCGCCCACCTTGTTGCCGCCTTCCTGCTTCACGAACGGGCTGCGGCCCTCGTCGGCCTCGCGCGCGCCCATGTAGAAGATCATCAGCTGCACCAGGTCGCCCACCGCCTGCGGCTCGAGGATGACGGTGTAGCGGCCCGGCTCGATGGCGACCGGGGTGCGCGAAGCGCGCGCCTTCTCGATGGCGTGGGCGGCGACACCCCGCACATCCAGCCGGGTCCAGTCCTGGTCATCGGCCGAGGCCCAGCCCGAGCCGGTGCCATCGGCGGTCCGCACCGTCAACGTGTAGTTGGACGTCGTCGAGCGGTGGTAGGCAAAGAGCCCCGCCTTGTTGGCGACCGCGGCCGACGTCGCCGACGTGGCGATGAAGCCCGCGGCGGTGAGATCGCCGGCCCGCCGCGTTTCGTCCAGGGCCAGCAGCGCCGCGCGCGCCCGGTCTTCGGGCGCCAGGTTGGCGGTGGACTCGAAGTAGGCGTTCACGTTGGTGTAACGCTGCTGCGGCAGCGCGGGCATCGCTTCCGGATCGTCGGGCGCGAGCCGCGCGAGGCGCTCGGACTCGGACACCACGCGCTGGAGCGACGCATCCGACATGTCGTTGGTGGTCACGACCGCGTGCTTGGGGCCGAAGCCGCTCTGCACCGCAAGCTGTGCGTCCTCGATGCCGCCCGACGTCGAGAGCTGATTGGCGGCGAAACGGGTGTTGCCCGTGACGTTGCTGTTGAGGTTGATCTCGCAGCCGTCGGCGTGGCTGTACGCGAGCACCTTCTGCACGATGCGCTGGCATTCCTCGCGGCCGAGGATGCCGGTGCCGGACTGCTGCTGCGCGCCGCTCACGCCCGCCTCCCGGTGTTGATCACGTTGACGTTGCGGAACTGCGCCGGCACCGCGCCGTGGCTCACGGCGTTGATCTGGCCGGGCTGTCCCTTGCCGTCGAAGAAGGATCCGCCCATCCGGTAGGCGCTGCGCCCGCCGATCGCCGACATCGAGTTCCAGAAATCGGGCGTGCGGATCTGGTAGGCGACGTCCTTCAGCATGTCGCCTTTGCGCCCGCCGCGGATCTCGTAAAAGGTCTGCCCGCCGAACTGCGCGTTGAAGCGCTGCTGGTCGATCGAGAACGACCCCGCGCCGTAGATCGCGATGCCGCGATCGGTCTGCGAGATCAGGTCGTCCATCGACAGGTCGCGCTCGCCCGGCAGCAGCGACACGTTCGGCATCCGCTGGAACGCCACGTCCGACCAGCTGTCGGCGTAGGCGCAGCCGTGCGACTTTGTCGGCATGCCCTTCTGGTCGTAGTACCAGCGCAGCCACGGCGCCTGCTCGCGCGTCGTCTGGTAGTCGTTGAAGATGCCGTTCTTGATGATGAGGAAATCTTCCGGCCGCACGCCGTCGTCGTCCCAGCCGATGGTCGAAAGGCCGCCCTCCTGCGAGCGGTCGCCCTGGATGTTCATGAATTCGGGGCCGTACTTGAAGTTGCCGAGCATGCGCTCCGGCGGCGCCAGGAAACTGGTGCCGGCATAGTTGGCTTCGTAGCCCATCGCGCGGTCGAGCTCGGTCGGATGGCCGATCGATTCGTGCACCGTCAGCCACATGTTGCCGGGATCGAGCACCAGGTCGTAGCGGCCCACGTCCACCGGCTTGGCGGTGAGTTTCTGCGACGCCTCCTCACCCCAGCGCTCGGCATTGTGCACCATGTCCTGCTCCAGCACGTACTCCCAGCCGCGCTGCATCGGCGCCATGGCCGAGTCGCGGATCTGGAAGTCGGACCGGTCGGGCGCGACGGCCGTTGCCTGGAAGCTCGGCCAGCTGCGCACGATGGTCTGCGCGATCACCGAGCCGTCGGTGTTGGCGTAGTTCTTCTCTTCCTTCACGAAGAAGAGCGCGCTGTTGACGAAGCTCACGTTGGCCGCGCGCATCGCGGCGGCGTTGGACTGGATGAGGAGGTTCGCCTTGTCTTCGACGCTCACGCTCCACGGGTCGATGCGGAACGGGTTGCGCCAGGTCCCGGCCGGGGCCGCTTCGACCGGCAGCCATTCGATCGCGCGGTCGCGCGCGACCCGGTTGGCGCGGGCGATCCCGGCCGCCTGCCGGGCGACCGCGGCCACGGCGTCGCGCGTCATGCGCCGCGTCGCCGCGAAGCCCCAGGTCCCGTCCACCAGCACGCGCACGCCGCACCCGATCGAGTCGGTGTCGACGACGTTCTGGATCTGCTGCTCGCGCGTGAAGATGAAGTTCTGCCGCTGGCGGGCGATGCGGGCATCGGCGAACGACGCCCCCGCGCTGCGTGCCGCGTTCAGCGCGGCCATCAGCAGGTCGCGCGTCGCCGCGTCCATCGCCGGCTCCTGCGCCTCGGCCGGCCGAGGCAGCCCCACCTGGGTCGCCGCGAGTACCGCCGCGGCCGCGCCCGTTGTCTTGAGGAAGTCTCTGCGATCGGTCACGTACGCCTCCAGGGGTCATCACCACGATGGGACGGTGAACTTACGGCGCGGGCCCGCGCGAGGCTACCGCGGGCGTCGGTTATGGACTGGGAACCACCGCGACCTTGAGTTGTTCGAACGCCTGGCCGATCGGAACCACGCCGGTCCGGGTCGCGATGCCCACCACCACACCGTCGGCGCGGGCGACGCCTGACCCATTGAGTGGCACCGGGCGCCCCCTGGTGCGCCAGCTGAGCGTCCCCTCGCCGTCGCGGCGCACGCGCAGCGACTTCCACGAATACAGCATGCCCATCGAGGCGTTGCGCATGATGCCCTGCCCGCCGACCCAGACGACACGCGCCTTGTCGGCGAGCGACGTGTCGGGCTCCCACATCACGGTTTCGCAGGCTTCGACGCACGACAGCTCGATCAGTGCGACCTCGCCGGACGTGCGCAGCACCCGTGCCGCGCGCGTGCGCCCCTCGAAGTTGCGCGACCAGACCCAGCGCTGGCGCGCGACGTCGGCCGGGGCCAGCGCGAGCCCGTCCCGGCTGAGCACCACGGCGGACGCACTGAATCCCCGCGAGCCGTGCAGGACCACGATCCCGCCCAGGATGCCGGTCTCGGCGTTCAGGTTCTGCGCGGCGACGGAGAGCGCGACGGTGTCGTCCGCGCGCGGAACCGGGTGGACGAATTCGGCCAGCAGGAGATCCTGCGCGTACAGCGGCCGCGGGGCCATGATGGCGCGCTGGAACGCCGGCTGCCCGGTCAGCCGCGCGAGCGCGGTCGCCAGCACCGTGTTCATGGCGGCATCGAGCGAGTCGGCGCCGCGGATCGATCCGCTGGTCGTGCCCTCGAACACCGATGCGCCTGACGAGAGGTCGAGCAGCTCCCAATCCACGCGCGCGCGCCCCTCGATCTCGTAGGGCTCGACGTAGCCGATCGTCTTGAGCTCGAGGTGGTGCACCGTCGCCGCGAGGCCGAAGCGCACGCCACGCAGCGGCTCGGCGTCGCTCGAGGGCGGCCCCGGAATCTGGATACGGAAGCCCTGCGTCACGAGAACCGAATCGCCGGCGGCGCGCGTGGCGCGGGTCCACCGCTGCCGCGCGCCGTCGCTCATCTGGATGTTGCTTCGCAGCCGGTCGTACTGCACGCCGGCGTAGTGGCCGCCGATCGTCGTGCCGGCCTCCGGGAGGTCCACGCTGAGCAGCGTGATCACGCCGGCGCTGCGCGGACTGTAGCCGGCCGGCGGCGCTTCTTGGCGTGCCGCGGGTGCCGGGGCATTCGGATTGATCTTCACCGCGCCGGCGGCACACGACGCCGCGAGCGCCGCGGCGGCTGCGCCCAGCGCGCCCCGGGCGGTGCGGCCCTTCACGCGGGGCCGATCTGCCGGGACGGCGAACCGGGCGGCAGCATTCCCTCCGCGATCAGCGCCGTGGCCATCGACGCCAGGCTGTCGGCGAGCTTCTCCAGCTCGCGCCGTCTCGCATTCGAGGCATAGTGGTACGCCGTGCGCGCGCCCGAGAGAACGGTCGCGAGCCAGAGCGGCGCTATCACCAGCGCCAGCGCCGGCGCATGCAGGCCGCCCACCGTGGCGCCAAGAATCGGTCCCAGGCCGCCCCCGCCCAAGCCTCCGCCGATGCCGCCGAAGATCCCGCCCGCGAGTTGGCCCAGCCGCTCGCGGATGACGATCCGCGTCTGGCCGGCGCGCATGGTGAGGGAGACCTGCACGTCGCGGGTGAGCCCCGAATTCGAGCTGCGCTGCGCAACCCACGTCACCGTGCGGCCGAGGATGCTGGTGATCCCGGCGGTCCCTAGCACGCTGCGCACTTCTTCGATCAGGTAGGCGCAATCGCTTTCGGTCACCTCGCCCAGCACGACGCGCTCGACGTTGATGCGCGTCGGACCGCCGGCCCACCACTCGCCGCTGAACGCCCGGGGCTTTGCCCGGCTCATTGCTCCGGCGGACGAGGGCCGGTCCAGCCTGCCCGCGGCCTCGCGAATCAGCGCGGGATCGATGCCCGCTTCGACCCCAACCTGCTGCAGCCCGCCAATGGTGAACGATCCACCCAGCGTCGGCTTCGAGACTTCCAACTCGGAGGCGCGCCTGACGATTTCCTCCACTTCGTCGTCGCTGTAATGCCGTTTCTCGGGGACCAGGGACGGAGGACCGGGGACCGGCAAAGCCTGCCCGGTACCCCGGTCCACGGTCCTCGGTCCGCGGTCGCCCCGCCCCACCATCCCTCGCAGTTCACCGGCAAACTCCTCCGCACTCGCCGTCCGCTGATCGTGCCGGATCGCCATCGCATGGACCAGCGCCGGCTCGAACGAAACCGGCAGCGTGTCGAGCACCTCACGATGCCCGGCCGGCGCGTCGATGAAGCGGCGCATCCGGACCGCATCCTCGGTGGGCCAGCGGCCCGGCACCACGCCGATGAGCATCTCGTAGGTCACGACCGCCAGCGCATAGACGTCGGTGCGCGCATCCAGGTCGTTGAGGCCGGCCGCCTGTTCGGGACTCATGTAGCCCGGTGTGCCAAGGGGAAAGCCGGTACGGGTGAGCTGCGCGCCTCCCGCCGTGCTGATGGCCTTCGCGATGCCGAAATCGGCCACCACGGGCAGGCCCTGGGCAAAGAGGATGTTCTCGGGCTTGATGTCGCGGTGCACGACGCCCATGCGATGCGCGTACGACAGCGCGCTCGCGATCCCCACCGTGATCCCCAGCGCCACCGCCGGCTCGCGGCGCTTTCCCGAATCGATCCGGACGCGCATCGAGCCGCCGTCGATGTACGGCATCACATAGTAGAGAAAGCCGGCCGCCTCCCCCGAATCGTGCAGCGGGAGGATGTGCGGGTGCGTCAGCCGCGCAGCGATCTCGATTTCAATGAGAAACCGGTCGGCCCCGATCGAGGCGGCCAGGTCGGGCCGCAACACCTTGATGGCGACGGAGCGGTGATGCTTCGTGTCGGCGGCGAGGTAGACGGACGCCATGCCGCCGCGCCCCAGGACGCTCTGGAGTTCGTACCGGCCGCCGAGGGCGGCGCGCAAGTCGTCTGGAATTGCGGACATGGCGCGGCAAACATATCACGCTGGCGCGGCTCGCGCCGCCGCACGATTATTGATGATGCACTCTACGACGCATCTTCGGCGGCTGGCCCCCCTGGCGGCGCTGGCCCTGCTCCTCCCCGCCGCAGCGCTCAGCCAGCAGCCCGCGGCCGACACCTCGCTCCTTACCCACATCGCGGTCCAGGCCCGCCAGCGGGCGACGGTCGTCGCGGCCGGCGCCGCGGCGCCCAACGCCGCGAGTGTGACGCTCTACCGCGATGCCCTGGCGGACATCCAGCGCCACGACCTGACCACCGCCGCCACGGAGCTCAGCGCGGCGCTTGCGCGGACCCGGGACTACGCCCTGTACCGCGGCGAGCTGGGGTACGTAACGGCCCTCCTGGGCCGGCTCGACGAGGCCGCGAGCGAATACACCCGCGCTTACCAGGCCCAGCAGCGCAACGCCTGGTACCTGGCGGGTCTCGCCGTGGTGCGCGCGGGCCAGCGCCAGTACGCTGACGCGGCGGGCACCATTCAGCTCGCGGCCCAGAGTGACAGCGCCGTGGTGGATAGCCTGATTGCGGGGGCGGCGGCGGGATGGTTCGAGTCCGCCGGCGATCGTGGCGGCGCGCTGACGTGGGCCCGCATGGCAGTGCAGAAGAGCCCCGGAGACGCCGGCAGCTGGCTGCGCATTGCCATGACCCTGCGCGCGCGGCAGGACACCACGCCCGAAGGCGAAGCCGCCGTGCGCCGCTACATGACGCTGTCGGGCGACCGCGCCGAAAAAGTTGCGCACGCCCTGCTGGCGGAGAATCTCTACAACCACGGCAAGACCGATTCAGCGCTCGCGCTCGTCACGTTCGCCGCGCAGGACACCGCGTATCGCGAGTACGCCGCGCAGCTGTACCTCCAGGCGGGGCGCGACGCCTTTCAGCACCGCGACGTCGAGAAGGCGATCGCGCTCCTGGCGCAGGGGCGGGCCTTCGCCGTGCCGGCGCAGCTGCCGGCCTTCAGCAACATCACCGGCCGCGCGATGCTGCTGAAGCTCCAATCGCTTCTCGCGGACGCCGAGGAGACCCACAGCTGCGACCACGCCCACGCCGCCGATTCGCTCGCCACGCTGACCGAACGCAACCTGCGCGAAGGCGTGCCGTTCGACAGCGCGCGCACGACGATGATGCTGGCGTCGGTGCTGCCCGGCTTCAAGCAGAATGCCCAGACGGCGATCATGAGCTGCCGCGCGCCGGGTGCGCCAGCCCGGCGACCCGCCACACGGCCCGCCACACGGCCCGCTGCACGGCCGGCGCCCGCACGGAGACCTTGACGCTCGTTCGTCCAGGGCTGAAGGGGATCAGGGCTTCTACATACCAGGCCCCCGCACGTTCAAGGCGGTAAGTACTTCTCTCAGAAGTAGGGCCGACCTTCGCCCCGGCCTCGTCGACACCAGCGCGAACACGCGTCCCGACGCGGTGCGCGCCACTGGCTCACCGCCGGCCACCACGCCATCGGGCAGGTCGATCAGCGTCACGCCATTCGCGAGGAACCACCGGCCGCCGATGCGCCCGAACGCGATCGCGGCCGCCTCGGCGTCGCTGCCGGGCGCGGTGGCGGTGACCACGTTGGTATAGACGTCCACACCCTCGGGCGCCTCCCAGTCGACCGTCGTGCACTCCGCGCAGGCCACCTGGATCAGCGCCACGTCGAGGCCGCGATGGACCCGTACTACGCGGATCGGACGCTCCACGCCGTTAGGCATGCGGGCCCGGATGCGCCGCCGGTTGCGCACCGCGCGCGCGGACGTCAGCGCCAGGCCGTCGCGGCTGATCAGAAAGGCGGTGCCCAGCACCGCGTCGGGACTGCGCAGCGTGACCAGGCCCGCCGCCATGCGGCCGGTCACGGTCGAATCGGCGGCCGGGTTGATGTCGTGCGGCGCGAGCTCGATGACCTCGTCAGGCGCCACGGCGCCGCGGGCGAAGCGGACCGGGACGCCGGCATCGGGGTCGGAGCGCATCTCGGCGAGCGCGAAGCGGAACGACGAGTCGGCCAGCAGGCGGGTCAGCGAGGCGTCGAGCACGTGCCCCACCGCCGCGTCGATCGTCGCGACCTCGCGCACCGAGCCTCGCATCGAGCGGCCGAAGACGGCGTGCCCGCTGCCAAGATCGAGCAGCTCCCACGCGATCTCGGCCTGCGCCTCCACCCGGAACGGCTCGGCCGTTCCGGACGAGCGCACCGCCAGGTCGGTCACCGTTCCGCTCAGCCCGTACTGCACCCCGCGAAGTTCCTGGAGATCGCTGGACGAGGGCCCGTGCGTATGCACGCGAATGCCCGCGCCTCGCAGCAACGCCTCGCCGCGCGAGCGCGCTTCGCGCCCCCAGCGCGTGCGCACCGCCTCGGTCATCTGGTAGCTCGACTGGCGGACGTCAAACGTGGTGCCGGAGAAATGTCCGCCGAAGACGTTTCCGCTCTCGGGCAGATCGATCGTGGTCAGCACGACCACGCCCGAGGCGACCGGGAGTCCCGCAGCCTCGACGCCGGCATTCGCGCGATGCTGGCGCGCGCATGCGGGCGGCGCGAGGCAACACAGCAGGACGACGCGGCGAAGGCGCTTCACGCCGTCACGATATCACTCGGCGCCACTTTTATCGATTTCCAGGCGCGTAACGGTGCCCCGCAGGCGCCACCGGACCCTCAGGATGAGGAACATCGCGACGACGACGAGCCCGAACGTGAGTCCCCACCACAGCCCGGCCGGTCCCCAC
>JAYTEN010000153.1:0-14200 GCA_043735145.1 Gemmatimonadota bacterium
CCGCCCCGCTCGAATTCGCCGCCCAGCGCCTCGAGGGCGCGCGGCAGGCCCAGCTGGTCCACGATGGTGGGATGCAGCCGGTGCGCGACATTCCGCAGCGCCACACCGAGGTCCACGAGCTCGGCGTTCAGGGCCCGCAGCCGGTGTCCTTCGGCGGGCGTGGCGGCCGTCGAGAGGGTGGTCCAGAGGGAATCGAGCTCGTGGCGCACCATCGCCACGCGCTGGAGCATGTCGTCGTGCAGCTCGCGCGCGACCCAGGCGCGTTCTTCTTCGTGGGCGCTGAGGACGCGCTGCGAGTAGTCCTTGTGCATGCTCAGCCGCCGCCGCTGCGCGATGACCAGCGCGGCGGCGAAGGCCACCACGAACACCGTCAGGCTGACGATGGCGGCTAGAAAGAGGGACCAGACCATGCGGAGCTCGGGCAGTAGATGCCGATGGCGATGATGACGAATGCCGCCGTGTTGACGTAGCCGCGGATCACGTACGCACTGGTCACGAGTTGCGGGTCGGTGGCCAGGTAATGCGCCGCGAACGGCGTGAGCACGGCGAGCGCGCCGAAGTGGAGAATCAGCCCGCAGCAGATCCAGAACCAGTCCTGGTGCAGCAGCGAGCCCGTTTCGTCGGGGCTGCGCGTGAGCAGCGTCGCGATCGCGGCGCCCAGCGCGACGATCGAGTATACCGGCTCCGCGATGGTGCTGAAGCTCCGCTGGTCCTCAAAGAGCAGCGTCACGGCGATGAATGCCAGCAGGAACGCGGGCACGGCGAGGCGGAGCGTGAGGCGCGCGGTGGGCCGGACTTGCCAGAGCGAGAGCGCCCACATGACGCCCAGGCACTGGACGGGAAGGGCGACGTAGCTCAGGAAGTGGTTGTTCAGGCCCCGGGCGCCGAGGTACCGGGCGGCCAGGTTCATGATCAGGTAGACCGCGCACCAGAACATGATCCAGACACGCGCCGACGTCAGCCGACGGTGCGCCGCGACGCCCGCCACGAGCGGCACCGCCTGGCTCCACATGGAGAACGAGAAGATGAGTGGAAGCTTCACGCTGAATCAGTCCTTGCAGAGCTCGCCGGCGGGATCGCAGAACGGCGGGCAGGGAAAGCAGATTTCCAGTATGACGCCTGCGGTCATTTCCCCGCCCTTATCGTCGACGCCCACCAGGACCATGGACCGCTCATCCTTGTCGTTGCGGCCGTGCAGGATCCGCAGCGCCGTACAGCCCTTCTGCGCCAGGATTTCCAGCACCTGGTCAGCGTGGAAGGCGCCGCCGTGGTCGCCGGTATTGATGCGCCCGGCGTGCTCGCGGTGGCGGCGGGTGTGCGCCTTGGCTTCGGCAAGCTTGATCCGATGGTCGCGCGGCTCGAGCGGCGGCATGGTGCTCCCGGGGCGATGAGGTGAAGCATGAAGGTGGGGTACCTATGAGATCTTCGAAACCCTGTCATGGCTGACAGGTTTGCCGCGCGCCGGCCGTGCACCTGTCAGCAGTGACAGACTTTCACGAATTCCCATCCACCATAGCATAGGGTCCACGCGCCGCAGCAGGCCGGGCTCCCACCTGAAACGCCCGCGTCCTCTGCCGGTGTCGCAAACGTCCGGGGCAGGCCCGTACCGCTTCTCGCAGCAAGCGGGGCATCCGGGCGGCACATCGAACCCGACGCCGTTGGCCCGGTCGCGCTCCCAGGCGCGATCAGCCCGGGCTGACGGCGGAGGGACCCAGGAGGATGGAGATGATCGTCATGACCGCTGGAGAGACTTCCGAAGCGTTGAACCGTGTGCCCGGCCTGCGGGACACCGCCGGGAGCATCCCCGCGGTGCGGCGGTCGGCACCGGGTGCGCGGAGCGACGAGCGCGTGATGCGCTACGCGCCGCTGCTTCGGTTCTCGTCGGAAGAATCGCACTTTCCCATCGATCCCGCCGCGTTCCTGGCGCGGGCGCAGCTGCGCCGATACGGGTGGTCGGAAGACATCCGTGATGCCGTCTGGCATCCCCGTCGCCGGACGTGGGAAGGGTGCGCCGCCGGCATGCCGACGCCGGCCGGGGCCGGGCATCCCGACATCGCCGAGGTGTGCCGGATCATGCAGACCGAGGCGCGCTCGCCGATTCCCGACGGCCGGAACCGGCGGCCGTGCGACGCCCGCAACCTCTGGTACGGCCGGCGCGCCGGCTATGCGCTCGAGCTCGTCCATCCGGGCGCGCCGGAGCTGCGCGGCGAACGCGGCCATGCGCCGTTCCTGCTCTATGATCGTTATGCGCTGCCCACCCACGCCGGCGTCTTCGACGTCATCACCTACTGGTTCTTCTACGCCTCGAGCACCACGGCGGGCGGGCACGAGGGGGACTGGCAGTCGGTGAGCGTCGTGATCGCCGACTCCGGCAGCGAGCTGCCCTATGTGCAGTTCGGCTCGTCTCGGCACGGCGTGACCTGCGGCTTCGCCGAGGTCGAGGTGGCGGAGTACACGCACCCGGTGGTGTACGTGGAGCGGGGGAGTCACCGGATGTTCCGGGCCGAGAGCGATCTCGATGGATATTCGCCCGGGAACCATGCGGTCGCGCTGCGGACCTGGCCGCTCGAGGCGCGCCGGGTGCCGACGCTGCCCTGGTCGTCGTTCGACGGCGCGTGGGGACGGGTCGGACCGGGGCCGCGCACCACCGGCGCGCTGGGTCCGCTCTTTCAGCGGGAGGACGCGGGCTCGGTGGGCGCGGACCGGCCGTTCTAGTCGCCAGGTCGCCAAGTCGCCAAGTCCCCAAGAAGAAACCCCGCAACGAGAATTGCGGGGTTTTTTCTGGCGGCTTGGCGGCTTGGCGACTCGTTTACCCCAGCCGTTTCAGCGCCGGGCCCGCCATCAGATACACGTCCTCGCCCGCGAGCTTCCGGGTCGCGGTGTCGAACCCCAGAAAACTGTAGAGGGTGAACGTCACCGGCACGCCGTCGATCCCGATAGGACGCAGCAGCCGCCTGAAGATCCGGCCGTGCAGCCGGTAGCAGTCCACCACGCCGAGCGACGAGACCGCGTAGTACGTGAGCGTGATATGAAACCGGGCGAACGCGGCGAACAGTCCCTGGTAGAACTGCACGATCTCCGCGTGGCCGCTCCAGTATTTCCGGCTCCACCACCAGCGGTTGCTGATGTTGAAGGGCAGATAATGAATGACGTACGCCGGATCCCGCACCATGGTGGCCATGATGCCGGGAATGTCCTCCCGGTTTTCCGTGATGATGTGCTGCTCGAGCAGCGCGGCGATCTCGCGTCGCGCCGCAAGTTCGTCCGCGACGGACAATGAACCCGTGGTCGCATATTCAGGCATGACATCCCCGGTCCCTGGTGGGCCGCGAAGATAGCCGTCGCGCGCAGGGCGTGCTACCTTCGGCGGCTTCCTTCCTCTGGAGTGCTGGTGGCTGCGGAACATTTCGACGTGATCATCGTGGGCGCGGGACTCTCGGGCCTGTCTGCCGCGAAGGCGCTGGCCGACAAGGGCCGCAAGGTGGTGGTGCTGGAGGCCCGCGACCGCGTTGGCGGCCGCACCTGGCGCGTAGACGGCTTCGATCTCGGCGCCGGCTACATCGGGACCGACCACACCGCGCTGGTGGCGCTGGGGCAGTCGCTGGGCCTCGATATGACCTTTCCGGTGAAGGGCAGCCCGCCCCCCGCCGGCTCGGACATCGAAGCGACCTGGGATACCGGGAAGGCGGTGCTGTACCTCAACGGCAGGCGGACGACGGGTGATGCCGACTCGGTGGTCCCGCCCGGGCTTGGCCTGTTCACGTTAGGCAGACTCTGGCTCATGATGCAGGAGATCGACCGCGATTGCAATTCGCTCAAGGCCTTCGCCGCCAATCCGTGGGAGCACCCGAAGGCCGCGGCGTGGGACGCGATGTCGGTCGAGGGGTGGCTCGACAAGGGGTTGCTGGAAACGGCCGACGACCAGGAGCTGATCCGGATGTGCTGCCGCTCCATCTGGTCGGTGGAAGCACCGGAAATGTCGTTCCTCTACTTCCTCTGGTACATCGCCATCAACGGCGGCCTCGACGACATCAGCTCGCCCGCGCCCAAGCCGGATTCGGCGCAGGGCTTCCGTCTCTTCAACGGCACCCAGCAGCTCGCGGAGCTGCTCGCCGCGAAACTCAAGGTGGTCCGCTTCAACCTGCCGGCGCAGCGGATCAGCCAGGATGCGAACGGCGTGACCGTGACGGCGGCCGATGGCAGCCAGTTCAGTGCCCCGCGCGCCATCGTGGCGATGAGCCCGGCGATGAGCGCCGTGCCGATCTACGATCCCCCGCTGCCGGACGGCCGCACGCAGCTGTGCCAGCGCGCCGCCATGGGCCGCACGATGAAGTGCTTCTTCACCTATCCGACCGCCTTCTGGCGCCCGGCCTATTCCGGCCTGTGCAACTGCAACCTGGCGCCGCTGGCCTGGGTGATGGACTGCGGCAAGACGGATGGCACGCCGGCGCTGATGTGCTTCGTGGTGGGCGCGCAGGCCGACCGGCTCGCGCCGATGAGTGACGCGCAGCGGGTGGCCGAGATCACGGCCGCGTTCGCGAAGATCTTCGCCGACGACCGCGCGCTCGCTCCCACCGGGCACCTCATCCAGGACTGGGCCCAGGAGCAATGGACGCGCGGCTGCCCGGTCAGCATCATGCCGCCGAACGCGCTGACGTCGTTCGGGCGCTACCTGCGCGCGCCGTCGGGGCGGATCCACTGGGCGGGAACGGAAACGGCAACGGCGTTCGCCGGCTATATGGAAGGGGCGATCCGCGCCGGGTACGACCGCGCCGCGGAAGTGCTCGCCCTGCCGGGCTAGCCGGGAAAGCCCGGCGCCAGCGTCGCGGTGAGGCGGTCGCCGCGCTGCCCGCCGATACCGGCGAACCACGCATCGGCGGCGCGCACCTGCGCGCCGCCTTCGTCTCCGCCCACGATCGACCCGAGCCGGCGCCGCGCCGCGGCGGCGTGCGCCGCGAGGCCCGCGGACTCGAGGTCACGCAGTGCCCCCCGCAGAATCGTCAGGCATTCCGCCTCGCGCCGCTCCTGGGCGGCGGCGGCGGCGCGTATCAGGTCGGCGAGCGGCGTGGACCACGCCATCTTCTGGCGCGCGATGTGGTCGGCGTCGGCCCGCGCCCGGCGCAGCAGCGCACCGCGCTCCGACGGTGGCCGGCGCGGCGCGGCCGCGAGGGCGCAGCGGGCGCGCAACTGGTAGGCCTCGACCCGGGGGACCTGGATGCGCAGCAGCATGGAGTTGGCCAGGGCCGGCCACTGCCGGAGGTTGCGCTCCCAGGCGTCGCCACCGCGATCCTCGTAGAAATCGATCTGGCACTCCGCGAACAGGCTGAGCCACTGGGGCACGTGGAAGGCCTCGTGGGACCAGGGCGCGATGCATTCGGCGACCACGCGCCGGGCCTCGGCCGACTCATCGCGCATCAGCCAGGTGATATTGGGCCGCCCCGCGGCGACATCGGCCACCGCATAACGATCGCCGTGCGCCTGGCCTTCGCGCAGCCGGCCCGGCGTGC
Organism: Gemmatimonadota bacterium; assembly: GCA_043735145.1. Taxonomy (GTDB): domain Bacteria; phylum Gemmatimonadota; class Gemmatimonadetes; order Gemmatimonadales; family JACORV01; genus DASXPG01. Next base: position 5,508 of record JAYTEN010000153.1, read on the forward strand.
GGCGGGCCACTTCATCCCAGGCGCCCCGGTAATAGTCCGACGCCATCCCGTACTCCTGCGCCGAATCGATCTCCCACCACACGCCGGTGCACCGGCCGCGCAGGATCTCCTCGGCGAGGACGGCCTGGCGGGACGACAGCGCGAACTCCCCCATGAAGTGGCGCACCACCGACTCGGCGAGATGCGAGATCCCGATGGCATGCGGATGCCCCGTCTCTTCGGCGAGGCGGCGCGTGGCGTCGAGGAGGCGGAAGGATCGCGCGCGCGCGGGGCCGCCGGGCAGCGCCACGAACGACGCCTCGCAGGCCAGCGCCCGCGCGATCCGGTACGGCTCGCCCGCGCGCAGCGCGAGCAGCAGATGATGCGTCTGGAAATCGGCGGCGCGCAGGTTGTCCACCCGAACCAGCCCCAGGGCCACCGTCCAGCAGACGTCGAGCCGGCGGATGGTGGCGGGGGGAAGGTCGGCGGAGGCTCGTGGCGTGAAGCGCAGGCCGCGCAGCCGCAGGGTCGCCCGCCGGGCCAGCATCCGCAGCAGGGCGTGGACGCGGGAGCGCGAGGGCCGCACCCCGACGCCGGTGAGCACGGTGTCGACCACCTGGAAGCCCCGCTCGACGTGGCCGCATCGCAGCAGCTGGTCGGCGGCGCGCCGGCGGAGCTCGAGTGCCTCGACCGGATCTGCGTGGCCCGCGACGGAGAGGAAAAGATCGGCCGCCTCGATGGCGCGACCGGCATTGGCGAGGGCATCGGCGCGGCGCCCCTCGAGCGCGTGGGTGTTCTCGCCGGCGGCACGCGCCAGTTCGATGGCCCGTTCGTAGAGCGTCGCGGCGCGCTCGAATGCCAGCGAGTGTGCGGCCACGTCGGCTGCCGCGACGGCGTAGCGGCGCGCCTTGAGGGGCTCACCCGCTTCGCGAAAGTGCTCGTACAGCGTTTCGGGATCGCCGCCGCGCGCCTCGAGCGCGTGCGCGAGCCGGCGGTGAATGCCGGGCAGGCGCGCCGGGTCGAGCCGCGCCGCCATGGTTTCGCGGATGCGGTCGTGGTACAGCTCCAGGTAGTCGGCGCGCGCGGCGGGGCGCAGCAGATGTTCGGCGCGCAGCAGGTCGGCGAGCGGGCGTTCGTCGGGAATGCCCGACACATCGCGCGCGACCAGCGCATCGAGCGGCCGCGCCGCTACGGCGAGCGTCTCGAGCAGGCGCTCGGCCTCGGGAGGAAGCTCCGCGAGCCGCCGGTGGAGCATCTCGCCGGCGCTGACGCCGATGCGGCGCGGACCGGTGTCGTCGCGGGTCTGCATCGCGTGACGCGCGAGCATCTCGAGCAGGAAGGGACTGCCGCCCGCTTCCTCGACGACGGAGGCGACCTCGGCTTCCTCGCCGCCGAGGACGCGCCGGGCGAGCTCCCGGCTCTCGCGCGATGAGAGCGGCTCCAGGGAAAGGTCGCGCGCGCCGCCGGCGCGCGCGCGCTGCGCGGCGGCCTCGAGAAACGGATGGCCGGCGACTTCCTCGGCGCGAAATGCGGCGATCAGCAGGATGCCGGGCGCGCCGGGCGGCGCCAGGATTTCCTCGAGGACGTTGATGCTGTCGGCGTCGCCCCACTGGAGGTCGTCGATCGTCAGGATCAGCGGCCCGGCGATGGAGAGCTCGGCGAAGAGTCCGCGCAGGGCGCCGGTGGCGCGGCGCCGGATCTGCTCGGGATCCTGCGCCTCGGCATCCGGGGCGGCCGGCAGTCCGGGAATGCGCCCCAGCGCGGGAAAGAGCCGCGCCGCGGCGGCGAGCGAGGGCGTGAGCATCGGGTCGAGCCGTTCGGCGGGAAGCGCCAGCAGCCAGCGGGCGAGGCTGTCGAGCACGCCGTCGAGCCCCTTGTACGGCACCGACTCGCGCACGAAGCATCGGCTCGCCAGCACCACCGCGCCGGGCAGCGCCGCCGCCTCGCCGAGGAAGGCATCGAGGAGCGCGCTCTTGCCGGAGCCCGAGGGACCGTGCAGCAGCATCGTGATCGGCTGCCCCTCGCGCGTTGCCGCGAGGGCGTCGTGCAGCGCCGCGAGGTGGGGCGCCCGTCCCACCAGCGCGCCCGCCGAGCGGCGGGAGTTGCGCACGCTCGCGCGGCCGCCGAGCCGGCGCAGCAGGTCCTCGCCGGTGGGGCGCGCGCCGGGCTCGCGCGCCATCAGGTCGACGCAGAGGCCGACGAGATCACTGGGCAGGCCAGGGACCAGGGCGTCGGGGCGCGGCGGGTCCTGGTCCATCTTGGTGACGAGCATCCGGAAGAAATTGCCTTCGAAGGGTGCCACGCCCGTCAGCGCCTCGTACAGCATCACGCCGATCGCGTACCAGTCCGACGCGGGCTCGGCCGCGCCGTTGGCCTGTTCGGGCGACATGTAGAGCGGCGTGCCCCACACCCCCTGCTCGATGGTGCGCGGCGCGAGGCTTTCGGGCGCGATGTCCGTCGCGATGCCGAAATCGAGAATCACCGGCCTTCCGGCCGCCGTCACCATGACGTTCGACGGCTTCAGGTCCCGGTGCAGCTTGCCCGCGGCGTGGACGGTCAGCAGACCGTCGGCGATTCCCGGCAGGATGGCGCGCAGCCGCGCGATGTCGGGGCCGGCGGGCCGCGTGTATTCCATGAAGTCGACGCCGTCGAGCAGCTCCATCGTGTAGAACCACTCGCCGTTCTCGCCGACGAACTCGTACAGCGCGACGAGATGCGGATGGACCACGCCGGTCAGGGCGCGGAATTCCTTCTTCAGGCGGTAGATGGCGTCGGCGTCGAGGAAGAGAAACGTCTTGAGGGCGACGGTTTCCTGGCGGAGCGTGTCGTGTGCGGCGTACACGACACCCATGCCGCCCGCGCCTAACCGTCGTAACGGCCGGTAGCGGGCGGTTCCCTGGAACGTGCGCTCAGCCAATGCGAGCGCCGGCCGGGCCGGCGGTCTGGCTCACACGTCGAGGTTCTTCACGTACACCGCGTGCTCTTCGATGAACTTGCGGCGCGGCTCGACTTCGTCACCCATCAGCTCCTCGAAGAGGTCGACCGCCGCCGTCTCGCTTTCCTGGTTGACCTTGAGGATCGTGCGCGTTTCGGGATCCATCGTCGTCTTCCACAGCTGATCGGGATTCATCTCGCCCAGGCCCTTGTAGCGCGAGATTGCCACGTTCGCCCTGCCGTTCTCGCCACCGAGGCGCTTCGCGTACTCATCGCGTTCGGGCTCGTCGTAGGCGTAATACTCTTCCTTGCCTTTGGAGACGCGGTAGAGTGGCGGCTGGGCGATATAGATGTAGCCCGCGTCCACGAGCTGCCGCATCTGGCTGTAGAAGAAGGTCAGCAGCAGGGTGCGGATGTGCGCGCCGTCCACGTCGGCGTCGGTCATGATGATGATCTTGTGGTAGCGCGCTTCTTCGAGCTTGAACTCCTCGCCCACGCCGGTGCCCAGCGCCGTGATGATGCAGCGGATCTCCTCGTTGGAGAGGATCTTGTCGATCCGGGCCTTCTGCACGTTCAGGATCTTGCCGCGCAGCGGCAGGATGGCCTGGAAGGAGCGGTTCCGGCCCATCTTGGCCGAGCCGCCGGCGCTGTCACCCTCGACCAGGTAGATCTCGCACAGCGACGGATCGGTGAGGGAGCAGTCGGCGAGCTTGCCCGGCAGCACGCCGCCCTCGAGGCCGCTCTTCTTGCGCACCAGCTCGCGCGCCTTGCGGGCGGCTTCGCGCGCCAACGCCGCCTGCGCGGCCTTCTCGATGATGACCCGCGCGACGGGCGGATGCTCCTCGAGGAAGTTGCTCAGGTGCTCATTGACGACGCTCTTCACCGCGCCTTCGACTTCGGAGTTGCCGAGCTTCGTCTTCGTCTGCCCCTCGAACTGCGGCTCGCGGACCTTGATCGACAGCACGCAGGTGAGGCCTTCGCGCACGTCGTCGCCGGTCAGCGTGAAGTCGGCCTTCTTGAGGGCGCCGCTCTTCTTGGCGTACTCGTTGATCACGCGCGTCAGCGCCGACTTGAAGCCGGTGAGATGCGTGCCGCCTTCGTGGGTGTTGATGTTGTTCACGAAGGTGAGCGTCGTTTCCTGGTAGCCGGCGTCGTACTGGAGCGCGATCTCGATGTCCACGTCGTCCTTCATCATCTCGATCATGATCGGCTTGGGGTGCAGCGGCTTGCGGTTGCGATTCAGCCACTCCACGAACTGGACCAGCCCGCCCTTGTAGAAGAAAGCCTCCTCTTTCTGCTGTCCTTCGCGCTCATCCTTGAGCATGATGGTGAGGCCCTTGTTGAGGAACGCCAGCTCGCGCAGGCGATTCTCGAGGATGCTGTAGTCGTAGCGCGTCTCGGTGAAGATCGTGGTGTCGGGCTTGAAGCGGACCGTGGTACCGGTACCCTTCGCGTCCCCCAGCACGCTGAGCTTCTTGACCGTGTCGCCGCGCACGAAGGCCATGTGGTGGCGCTTGCCGTTGCGGTCTACGCTCACCTCCAGCCGCTCGCTGAGCGCGTTGACCACCGACACGCCGACGCCGTGCAGGCCGCCAGAGACCTTGTAGCTGTTCTTGTCGAACTTGCCGCCGGCGTGCAGCACCGTCAGCGCGAGCTCGACGCCGGGCATCTTCTCGGTGGGGTGCATGTCCACCGGGATGCCGCGCCCGTTGTCCTTGACGGTGATGCTGTCGTCGGGGTGGATGGTGACCTCGATGCGGTCGCAGTGCCCGGCAAGCGCCTCGTCCACCGAGTTGTCCACCACCTCGTACACGAGATGGTGCAGGCCGCGGCCGGACGTCGAGCCGATGTACATGCCCGGACGCTTGCGCACCGCCTCGAGGCCCTTGAGGACCTGGATGGCATCGGCACCGTAATCAGTCTTCTTCACTGCGGACATCTGATCTCCTTCGGGATCCGTGAGAGTGCGTAGTGCGTAGTAACACCGCACCGCCACGCTTTTCCTACGCACTACGCACTACGCACTCCGGTAACCAGTCTCAAACCAATCGGCTGCACTTCGAGATTCACGAACCGCGGCGGCTCGAGCGGCGCCACGTGCGGTTCGGGTCGCGTGCGCCGGGTCCACTCGGCGCGCAGCCGGCGGAAGCGCCGCCGCAGCCGCATGCGCTCGACGCCGAGGCGCGCCGTCAGCGCCGGCCATGGACCCGCGAACGGCTTGCGGCCCGCGGCGAGCCAGGCGAGCAGCAGGTCGCGGTCGTGGATGGCGCCGAGCACGTCCTGCATCTCGTGCGCCATGCGCCGCTCCACGTCGTAGGCCAGTCCGCATGCCGAGGCATGGAAATCGAGCGCGTAGCGCAGGCGCTTGAAGCCGATGCGCAGCGCATGCAGCGCGGCCGGGTCGGGGTTGGTCGCCCGCATGCCCGCGCTTGCCGCCACCGCCTCGCCCAGCGATTCGCTCGTCTCGGCCAGTACCCGCGAGGCCAGCGTGAAGCCGCTGTGCCGCGCGCGCGGATCATCGGCGACGTCGTCGAGCCGGTGCAGCAGCCTCCGGTACCGGCGGCGCTGCAAGGCCCGCCGCAGGTCCCGCTGCGTCCTCGCGCGGCGGCGCCGCAGCCGCTGAACCAGCCGCTCCAGGCGCCCGCGCTCGGCGTCGCCCGCCGCCGGCAGCGGCAGGGATGCCAGCAGCTCGATCATCACGTCCTGGTCGCGCACCCGGCCCAGCCGCTTCGCGATCCGGCGCAGTCCGCGGCGGACGGCGCGCGGCGCCGCCACGTGCTCGTCCACCGCCCGCAGCGCGCTGCGGAGCCGCCGCACGGCCACGCGCATGTCGTGCACCGCCTCGGTATCGCCCTCGCGTCGCGCCTTCCGCCCGTTCCGGCGCAGCTGCCGCGCCTGCTCGGCGACGACGTGCGCCGTCGCATCGATCACCGACAGCGGCGGTCCCGCGATGATGTCGGGCCGGTCGCTCACCGGCCCACGACCCAGTGGATACGCGCGACGCGTCCCGTCTTTCGTCCGGCGTTGAGCCGCGCCATGATCTGCGGCGTCATCATGGAGAGCTCCTGCGCCCACGGCGCCGAGCGCACCCGCACGACGAGCACGCCGTCGGCGCGGATCTCGACCGGGTCGGTTGCCGCCGCCATGCGCTCGCCGACCAGGCCGGGCCATTCGGCCAGGACCCCGGCCTGGGCGACGCGCTCGGCGATACCCGCGCGCTTCATGTAGCCCGCGAGGACCTCGGAAACACGGCTGGGTTTGGCGATGCGTCGCGTCATGCGTGTCCGGGTGCGTGGTGCGTCTCGTCCATGCTCTTGATTCTAGATCTAGATTCTAGATTCTAGATTCTAGATTCTCCAACTCGCCCGCTCTCAATCGTCCACCTCGGCAGCGACGCGATCACGTCGGGGATGTCGCCCGCCTTCGGCATCGCGGCGACGATCTGGCTGCCCGCCGAGATGCGCCGGGCGATCAGCTCGCCCAGCTTCCGGCTGCGGTCCGCGTCGAGCTCGGCGAAGGCATCGTCGAGGCAGAGCAGGGCCGGGCCGCCCGCGGCTTCCAGCGTCTGGGCTTCGACCAGCCGCAGCGCCATCGCCGCAGTGCGCTGCTGTCCCGCCGATCCAAACGCCCGCAGCGGCCTGCCACCTAACGACAGCCGCACCTCGTCGCGGTGCGGTCCCACCGCCGAGCGGCCCAGCGCCCGGTCGCGTTCGCGCGAGGCGGCGAAGGCGCCGGCGAGGGCGTCGGCGGCGCCCGGCGTGCGGGGCAGGTACTCCAGCCGCGGTTCGCCGGTCTCGCCGATCGCGGTGCAGTGCGCGGCCCATTCGTCCCGCCAGGCTTCGGCCCAGCGGCATCGCTCGGCAACGATGCGGGCGCCGGCGTCGGCCAGGACCGCCTCGAAGGCGCCCATCGCGGGGCCCGCGGCGCGCATCCGCTGAACCAGCGCGCGGCGGTACCGGGTGAGCGCGTCGATGTAGCCCGGCACCGTGATCGCCAGCAGCACGTCGAGAAAGCGCCGCCGCTCGCGCGGCCCGCCGGCCACGAGGACGACGTCGGTGGGGCTGAGGATGACCCCCTGTACCACGCCGATCGCGTCGGCCATTCGCCCGGGCACGCTGCCGTCGAGCGTGATCTTTTTCTGCTTCGTCCGGGCGTCATATCCCGCCGCGACGCGGCGCGCGCCGCCCACCACTGCCTCCACGTGGAAGCCGTCGCCGCCGAAGCGCGCCAGCTCGCGGTCGGTGGCGCCGCGAAAGCTCCGGAAGACCTCGGGGTAGAGCATCGCTTCCATGAGGCTCGTCTTGCCGTGCCCGTTCGGCCCGACGATGACGCAACCGGATGCGGGCAGATCGAGATCGGCATCCGCGAGGTTGCGGAAGGACCGGACCCCGATCCGGGTGAGCGCGGCTATTTCACCGTCACGGTCACGGTGTCGGTGACCGTCTCGTGGTCGAGGAGATCGGCGGCGCGCGCGTAGAAGCGGAAGCTGCCGTGCTTGTACTTTGCGAGCGGGACCGAGTAGAACGCATTGAAGGCCGTGTCGAGCGGGGTCAGGGTCCCGAACGACGCCGACGCCGGCAGCACGAAAAAGTCCACGCGCTTGATGCCCGAGATGTCGCTCGCACTCAGGCGCACCAGCAGCACGCCGGTCGAATCGGCCAGGGTGTCCTGCGCCGGCGCGAGGTGGATCGCCGGCCCGGTGGTGTCGGCCCCCGCGCCGGTCGGCGGCGTCGAGAGATTGTCCTTGCAGCCCGCTGGAATCACCGTCAGGAGGGGCAGGATCGCCGCCAGAACACGCCCGCGTAAGGGGGCGGAAACAGCGGCTGGGGGCGTGGTGTGCGGGGGGTGAATCACGAACTGCAAATTAGCGGGAAAACCCTGAAAATTCAAGGGTTTAGGGCCCATTCGCGATGTTCAGTTTTACGCTGTCGGTGGTGGTGAAGCCGGCGAAGTCATCGACCCTGGCGACGACCGTCAGGCGCAGCCCCGGCGTGAGCCCCGCGGGGATGACCCAGTTGATGGGCCGGGTCAGCTCGGCGTCGCCCGACAGGAACAGCGTCGAGTCGCCCGCGAACGCCGAATCGGCGGTGAAGACCGAGAGCCGCAGGCGGCGCAATCCGTCCTGGTCGTACAGGTGCACGGCACCGAGGAGCTGGCCGGGACTGGTCAGCACGAAGCTGGGAGGGAACTGGACCTCGACCAGCGGCGGGACCGGTCGCGCGTGCGGATCGGTGCATCCAACAACCAGCAGACAGATGCCTAGTCGCCAAGTCGCCAAGTTGCCCCTTCTACTTTCCGGTAAACTTTGCGGGCCGTTTCTCGAGGAATGCGGCGAGGCCTTCCTTCATATCCTGCGTGGAGGCGACGAGGCCGAAGGCGTCGGCTTCGATGCGCAGGCCTTCTTCGAGCGAGGTTTCGAGCCCGCGGTCCACCGCTTCGATCGTCAGCGCCAGCGCCACCGGGCCCTTGGCGACGATGCCCTGCATCAGCTTCTCGGCTTCGGGCAGCAGCTGGTCGAGCGGCACCACCTTCGACACCAGACCCATGCGCAGGGCATCCTGGGCGCCCACGTGCTCGCCGGTCAGCAGCATGTACAGCGCGTTGCCCTTGCCGACGATGCGCGGCAGGCGCTGGGTGCCGCCGTAGCCCGGCGTGATGCCGAGGTTCACCTCGGGCTGGCCGAAGCGGGCATTCTCGCTGGCGATGCGGATGTGGCAGGCCATGGCGAGCTCGCAGCCACCGCCTAACGCGAATCCGTTGACCGCGGCGAGGACCGGCTT
>JAYTEN010000154.1:0-3366 GCA_043735145.1 Gemmatimonadota bacterium
ACGCGGCCCTGGTGGTGCGGGCGGTACGGACGGTACGGCGGTATGGCGGTACGGCGGTACGTGAAGACGATGTTGTCCGTACCGCCGTACCGCCATACCGCCGTACCGTCGAATGCGCGGCCTTGCGTCTTTCGGTGACGCCGAGCCTGTCCGGATTCGTCCCCGCCGTGCCGAGCGCGGGCGCCGCGTGGCCGGGGCCGCGCACCGTGCGGGTCCAGGTGGAAAAAGGCGGCGCGCCGCGCGCCGCGGATGTCGCCCTCGCCACGCCCTTGCCTCACCGCCTGCGCCCCCACTGGGCGGCGCGCGACCGCCGCCCGGGCGCGGGCAGTCGCGGCATCAGCGGCCGCGGGCAGCGCCAGCGCGCCGGCACGCCCGACTGGCCCGGCGAGCGTGTGACGCGCCCGGTCGCCACATGATGGCGCAACCAGGGCATTCAGGAATGCCCTCACGTCTGCTTCATGATCGACGGGGTACAATGAGGGAGCTGGTCACAGAATGTTGGCGTTGCCGTTTTCAGGAGATATGGCTCGTTGTGCCCATGACTTCAACGCGGCTCGTTCGGGACCTTGTCGATGGCATCGGACTCATGAGCGACTGCCAGCGCGATCCCGTTCTCGCGCCCATCGATACAGTCGCCCCGCGCCTTCACGTTCTCTTTCCAACCGACACATTAATAGCGCGTGTTTGCGCCTCTACTCGAAACAAACGAGGGCATTCACCATGCCCTCTCATCGAGAGGCGATCAGCCACACACCTATTGACCACTCTCTTACAGGCTGCCTGCTTCATTGCGTTGGCGGGCTCCGGTGCCTGCAACTCGGACAAGTTTATTGCTCCGGCAGACACAACACAGCCACAATTTCAAATAATCTCTCCGCACGACACCCTGTACGATCTTGACGGCGACAAGCTCGTCGACGTCAGCCTTCTCTGGCGGGATTCCAGCGGCCACGTTGATCCGAGCACAGCGCGGTTGCGTACTCTCCGGCCTCTCAACGGATTGGCCGACACATCCACCAACCTGCTCAATGTCTGGCATGTCGTGCGGCTCGACACGGGAGGCCTCCTCGTTCGTGAGACGCTGGCCAACCTCCTGCCGGATGGCCAGAACCAGCTGGAGATAAGCGTGTCCGACAGCGTCGGCAATCGCCGCGTCGACACCTTGATCCTGACTTTGCCGCATGGAGCATTGTTCCGGACGATTCCGACTGGTGTCATATCTAATACGGACAATGTTAGCGATATCGGCATTGACAGTGCCGGGCACCTTGGCTTCGCAACAGTTTCAAAAAGCTTGGTAGTTTTTAACCCCGACTCTCTACGACTGATATCGGTTATTCCCGTACCGACAGCCGGATCCCGCCTTCAGCGCGTCGTTCTCGACGAGCGGATGCGAGTCGCTTATGCCGGCGAGGGCCGAATTCAACGTTTTGATCTCACAACAAACACCTGGGTGGGAACATTATCGGTGTCCTTCTCCACCGCGGCGATGGCGTTCTCCCGTGCCACTCCTTCATTGATGTACACGGGGGAAGATTTCGCCGGATGGATGGGCTATCTCGACATCGTGGCGAATACCCGCCTCGGAGAAATGCAGCTTCCGCATACTTTCGACGAATTCATTTTCGACATCAAGGTGCTGGCGGGAGACCGCAAGCTCTATATGACGCGCTACGACGAAGGCGGCATCCTCGTTATCGATCCCATCGCAAAGCAGGTGCTGAAGCATATCACGGTTGCCCGGGCGGACATGTTTTTCACGGACAGGATGACGCTCACGCGAGACGAGCAGCACATCTATGTCGCGCTTCGCGACGCCGATCCACGCGGCGTAGGGGACCTCGATACGCAGCTGGACAGTATCGTGCGCGTCCTGAATCTGGAACTCTATGTTCCGCAGGGGATCGCACTCAGTCCGTCACAGCGACGAATCTTTCTTACGACTCAAGATCGATTTCCAAACTTCGAGGCCCCGAACGTCCTGATCGATGTTCCCACCTGGCGATCCATCCAGGAGTTCGGTCGGCCACGTGCCGCCGGGTCCATCCGTCGTGATGGCCCAGTGGTGTTCAGGCCCGACGGCAAACTGATCTTTGTCGGACGTGATCTGGATATCGACATCTATTTGAACCGGGAGACTCCGTAATGTTGTCGAGTCGTACCTGGACCTTGGTGATGGTTCGGGGGAGCAACGTCAACGAGCTCAGGACCAGAGCGGATGCGGTTATCGCCGAATTGAACTCCCGATAATGAGGGTGAGCGCGCCCATCACCGGGGCGCTCTCTTTATGCTTATGAGCTTCGGTTTTTGTTCGGTATGAGCCACACGACCCGCATCGCTTGCATCCGCATTGGGCGGTTCGCGACCGGCGCGCTCATCGGCGGACCGGCGGACCGGCGGACCGGCGGACCGGAAAACGCCGGCGCTCCGTCCGCCCACCCGCCCACCTGCCCCTGCGCCCTTTACGCGGAGATCCGGGGCAAGCTGCGCGTCGTCGCGGCGTGCGCCGAATCCTCCCGGCGCGGAATCACCATCGGCATGGCGCTCACCCAGGCCCGCGCGATCGCGGCCGATCTCGTCGCCATCCCCTGGGATGCCGAGGCACTCGCGCGCGCCGCGCTCCAGGTCACCACCGCGCTGCTGGAGGCGAGTCCGCGGGTACAGTGGGCGGGTGGGCAAGTGGGCGAGTGGGCGAGTTACCGGAACGAAGGCGTCTGGTGGATCGATGCCGCCGGACTCGGCGAAGAAAAGAATCTCGCCCAGCACCTGCTCCGCATCGCGAAAAAGCTCGAGTTCGGTCCGGTACGGATCGGCATTGCCGATTCCGCAATTGCCGCGTATGGCGCAACCTTTCGATCACCTGCCGCCGTACCGCCGTACCGCCTGACCGCCCTCGTCCCCAGCGGGCGCGACACCGCCTTCATGGCGCCATACCCGATCAGCCTGCTGGGCCTGGGCGAAGACCTTGCCGAGACGCTGCACGCCCTCGGCCTGCGAACCGTCGGCGAAGTGGCGGCCCTGGATAGCGACGAAGTCGAGGCGCGCTTCGGCCCCGAGGGGCTCGCGGCGCATCGCCTGGCACGCGGCATCGACGCGCGCGGCCCCAGCCTGCCCCGCGACGACTCCATTCCCGCCGTCGAATGCGACCTCGGGTCTCCGGTCTCCAGCGCCGAGCCGCTGCTGTTCGTGCTGAAAGGCGCGCTGGCATCGTTAGGCAGCACGCTGCGGGCGCGGGGCCTCGCCGCGCGCGAGCTCACCATCACCCTGGCGCTCGACGACGGCTCGTCGGCCGAGCGGTCGGTGCGCCCCGCGCGCCCCACCTCGCACGAGGGCGCGCTCTTCGATTTCTGCCGCGCGGCGCTCGAG
>JAYTEN010000155.1:0-11210 GCA_043735145.1 Gemmatimonadota bacterium
GCGGATGACACCCCGCGCCTCGCGGCGCTCATCGAGCTGTCGGCTCGGCGGCTGAGCGCGGGGTTCTACACGCCGGAGCAGATCGAGTCGGCGATCCGCCACGTCTTCGGCGTGGACTCGCGCCTGGTCGCCGACCGCACCTACTTTGCAGCGATGGACGGAAATGCAATCGTCGGTTGCGGCGGCTGGAGCCGGCGCCGCACGCTGTACGGCGGCGACCAGCGGCCTGTCGGCGGCCCCGACCTGCTGGACCCGGCGCGCGAGGCGGCGAAGATTCGCGCCTTCTTCGTGCATCCCGATCACGCGCGGCGCGGGATCGGGCGGATGCTGTTCGAGGCGTGCGAGTCGCCCGCCCGCGACGCCGGCTTCCGGCACCTCGAGCTGATGGCGACTCTTCCCGGCGTGCCGCTCTACCGGGCGCTGGGGTTCGGTGAACGGGACCGCATCACCGACGTGCTGCCGGACGGCGTGGCCATCGACTTCGTGCGCATGGACCGATCAATAGGAGGTAGCCCGACGTGAGCACCGACGCCCGCGACGCACTGCAACTCCTGCGCGACGGCAACCGCCGGTTTGTGGCGAGCGTCCAGGGCACCGACGCCTTCGTCAGCCACACGCGCCGCGTGGACCTGACGGTCGCGCGGGACCCGCTGGCGATCATCCTCGGCTGCTCCGACGCCCGGGTGCCGGCGGAGATCGTGTTCGACCAGGGGCTGGGCGACCTGTTCGTGATCCGCGTCGCCGGCAACATCGTGGCGCCGTCGCAGGTGGGCAGCGTCGAATTCGCCGCGGCGCGCTACGGCACCAGCCTCGTCGTGGTGCTCGGCCACTCGCAGTGCCAGGCGATCCAGGCGACGCTCGATCAGCTGCGCGTCCCGACGGAGAACCAGTCGCGCAACCTGCACGCGATCGTCGAGCGCGTCCGCCCCTCGGTCGAGGGGCTGCTGGAGACGCCGCTGCGCGACGATTCCGCCGCCCTGGTAAAAGTGGCGGTGCGGGCCAACATCCGGGCGTCGGTCGATCACCTGCGGCACGGCTCCGAGGTCATCGAGCAGGCAATCAGCGAGCGCGGACTCCTGGTCGTGGGCGCCGAGTATTCGATCGAGACCGGCGTGGTGGACTTCTTCGACGTTGGTTAGGCAGAAGCGGGCGGGTCTCCGCTGACGGGCGGCGCAGACAGCGCGCGGGCGCTGGTCCGCGAGCGCGATTTCACGGTGTTCCTGCTGGCGCGGACGATGGGCGTGCTGGGGACGGTGACCCAGAGCGTCGCGATGGGCTGGCAGGTCTACGACCTTGCCCGGGCGCGCAGCGGCGTGGCGGAGTCGGCGCTGTACATCGGATTGCTCGGGCTGGCGACGTTCGTTCCCCTGTTCTGCCTTGCCCTGCCGTCGGGTGTCGTGGCGGACCGCTACGACCGGAAGTCCATTCTCATCTACTGTTTCCTGGGCGAGGCGCTGTGCGCCGGCGCGCTGCTGGCGGCGGCGCTCCACGGCAGCCTGACGGTGCCGGTGCTGCTGGGCGTGGCCTTCGCCTTCGGTGTGGCGCGCGCCTTTCGCGCGCCGGCGGGTGTCGCGCTGGGGCCGATGCTGGTGCCGGCGGCGCTGTTGCGGCGCGCGATCGCCTGGAATTCGCTGGGGTTCCAGGTCGCGAGCATCAGTGGTCCCGCGCTTGCCGGCGTGCTGGTGGCGCGCGGGTCGTCGGCGCTCGCGTATGCGGTCTCGCTCGGGCTCTACCTCGCGGCGGTTGCGGGGACCCTGATGATCGCGCGTCCCACGCGCTCGCCGGCGCAGGCGGGATCGCGGATGGCGCTGGCGAAGGAAGGCCTGCGCTACATCTGGGAGAGCAAGGTGGTGCTCGGCGCTATCTCGCTCGACCTCTTCGCGGTGCTGCTGGGCGGCGCGACTGCGCTGCTGCCGATCTTCGCGCGCGACATCCTCCACGTGGGGCCCGACGGGTTCGGCCTGCTGCGCTCGGCGCCGGCGGTAGGCGCGGGGCTGGTCGCGGTGGTGCTCGCGACCCGCCCGATCCATCGCCAGGCGGGGCGCGCGATGTTCTCGGGAGTGGCGCTGTTCGGCGTGGCGACGGTGGTTTTCGGCCTTTCCCGATCCTTCTGGCTGTCGCTCGCGATGCTCGCGATCCTGGGCGGGGCCGACATGGTCTCGGTCTACGTGCGCCAGACGCTGATGCAGGTGGTCACGCCGGACGCGATGCGCGGCCGGGTGGCGGCGGTGTCGTTCCTCTTCATCGGCGCGTCGAACGAGCTGGGCGAGTTCGAGAGCGGCGTGACGGCGCGCCTGTTCGGGCCAGTGCTCGCGGCGGTGCTGGGCGGGATCGGCTGCCTGGTGGTGACCGGCGCCTGGTACCGGATGTTTCCGTCGCTGCGCGATGTGGACCGGCTCGATTAGCAGCGGGCGGCGGCGCTGAACGTGGCCATTTGCCTTGGCGCCGCTCATGGGTCTACACTGCAACGGGTCGAGGTCATCACCGGTCTTCACCGAGGTCCTCCAATGACGACAATCAGGTCCCGACTCGCGGTCCTGGCCCTGCTGGCGATTCCACTGGCGGCCTGCGGCACCGCGTCCCGCGCGCCCGCGCAGCAGGCGGGGGTGCCCGCGACTCCCATGATGACGCCGGCACAACGCGCGCGCGCCGACAGCGGCCGCCCTCCCTACACCGAGGCCGACGTGCGCTTCATGTCGGGGATGATCGGCCACCACGCGCAGGCGATCGTGATGGCGGGCTGGGCGCCGAGCCACGGGGCGAGCGCGTCGGTGCAGGCCTTCTGCGAGCGCATCGTGGTGGGCCAGCGCGACGAGATCGCGGTGATGCAGCGCTGGCTGCGCGACCGCCGCGAGACGGTGCCCGATCCGGCCGGCACGCTCCAGATGATGATGGCGCCGGGCATGGCGTCGATGATGATGCCCGGCATGCTGACGGCCGATCAGATGGCGCAGCTCGACCGCTCCCGCGGGGCGGACTTCGACCGCCGCTTCCTCACCGACATGATCCAGCATCACACCGGCGCCATCTCGATGGTCGAGCAGCTGTTCTCGGCCCGCGGCGCGGCGCAGGACGACGACGTGTTCAAGATCGCCTCGGACATCAACGTCGATCAGACCACCGAAATCGACCGCATGAATGTCATGCTCAACGCCATGCCCGCCGGGGGGCGTTGAATCACGCCCTCGGCAAGAGGAAAGCCCATGCCTTTCAAGAGCAAGGCGCAGCGCCGCAAGTTCGCCGAGCTGCTGGTCAAGGGCGAGATCACGCCCGAGACGTTCGAAGAATGGAACCGCGAAACGGGCAGCGCGAAGCTGCCCGAGTATGCGCATCCGAAAAAAAAGCGGCCCGCGGCCGCCGGGGCGAAAACGAAAGCCCGGCGACCGCCGCCGAAAAAGAAGGCCGCGAAGACGCGGCGGAACGGGACGTAGCGGATGGAGCTCGCGGTCATGGCTGGCGCACTGGTCCTGGGCCCGCTGCTCTTCGCACTGATCGCCGTGCGGCGCGCATGGACAAACCCGTGGCAGGTCCTGGTGGCGTCGTACGCCGGCGGTGTGTGCGGCGGCGAAGGCTTTCGCGCCTGGTACCTGGCGCGGTCCGAAGCGCTGACGAGGGCGCCGGGGCCGCACCTGCGCGCGATGTGGATCGCGCTGCCGCAGTCGGGTGTGCTCACGCTGGGCGAGCGACTACGGGCGTACCTGGTGCCGTCGCTCGCGATCGGCGTGGTGGTGCTCCTGGTGCGGCACTGGTTGATCAAGTCCGCCGACGGACCGGTCTGATTCCCCGGAGCATGGAGCGATAGCGTGTACGAATCGAGAAGGCACCCCGTGCTGCCCCCCCGGCAATTTGCCCGCCGGCAGCTGATGCACATCCTGATCGCCGCGGCCCTGGTCGTGGTCTCGGTGGGCGCGGGAATGGTCGGCTATGCCTATTACGAGCACCTCCCGTGGCGCGACGGCTTCCTGAACTCGGCGATGCTGCTCGGCGGCATGGGCCCGGTGGATCCGCCGCACACCAACGGCGGCAAGCTGTTCGCGGGCTTTTACGCGCTCTACGCGGGGCTGGTTTTCATCCTTGGGGCCGGCATCATCTCGGCGCCACTGTTCCATCGCATCGTGCACAAGTTCCATCTCGAGGACTCGTGAGGCACCGGCACGTCGCGCTCTTCCGCGGCATCAATGTCGGCAAGGCGAAGCGGCTCGCCATGGCCGACCTGCGGACGATCGCCGCGGACCTGGGTTACTGCGACGTGGCGACGCTGTTGAACAGCGGGAACCTGGTCTTCACCGAGCCCGCGGGCGCGAAGGGCGACCCGGCGGCGCGCATCGAGAAGGCCGTCGTGGCGCAGACGGGCGTGACGTCGCGCGTGACGCTGCTGTCGGGCGACGAGGTAGCCGACATCGTCGGAAAGAATCCGTTCGCGAAGATCGCCACCGATCACAGCCGCCTGATGATCATGGTGCTGACTGACGCGAAGGACCGGGCGAAGCTCGCCGCCGTCGCGAAGCAGGACTGGGGTCGCGAGAAGATCGTCGTCGGGCCGCGCGCGGCCTACGTCTGGTGCCCCGATTCGATTCTCGAGAGCCCGCTCCTCAAGGCGCTCGGCAAGCTCGTCGGCGACGGCGCAACGACGCGCAACTTCGCGACGATGACGAAACTGCACGCGCTCTGCGCGGATCGGAGCGTCCCGTGATGATGGACGCCGTCACCCACCAGAATGCGGCGCTGATCGACGGCTTCTACCGGGCCTTCCAGCGCCGCGACCATGTCGCCATGGCGGCCTGCTACGATCCTGACGCGGTGTTCGACGACGCCGTATTCTCGCTGCGGGGCTGGCAAGTGGGCGCGATGTGGCGGATGCTGTGCGAGCGGGGCACGGACCTGCGGGTGGAGCACTCCGGCGTGCGGGCCGACGCGACGCAGGGGTCGGCGCACTGGGATGCCTGGTACACCTTCAGTGCGACCGGGCGGAAAGTGCACAACAGCATCGACGCCGACTTCGAGCTGCGCGACGGACGAATCCTGCGGCACACCGACAGTTTCGATCTCCATCGGTGGGCGTCGCAGGCGCTGGGCCTGAAAGGGCGCCTGCTGGGCTGGACGCCGTTCGTGCAGAAGGCGATCCGTCGCAGCGCCGCGCGCTCGCTCGACGCGTTCGCGCGCGAGAAGGGCCTCGGCGACGCGGGCACCTCCGAGCCGGCGTGATGGATCGACCCGGAACAGTGGTGCGAAAGGAGAGTGCTGTGGCGGGTTCGAAGGCGTCAACCGTTGCGGAGTATCTCGAATCGCTGCCGCCGGATCGGCGGAAGGCGGTCGCGAAAGTCCGCGCCGTCGTACGAAAGAATCTTCCCAGGGGATATGTCGAGCACATGGGCTGGGCCGGCATCAACTGGTCGGTTCCGCTCAGCGTCTATCCCGACACCTACAACGGGCACCCGCTGGACTATGTCGCCCTGGCTTCCCACAAGAACTACGCCAGCCTCTACATAATGGTCGCGTACGGCGACCCGGCGCAGGATGCCCGGCTGAAGGACGGGTTCGCAAAGGCGGGAAAGAAACTCGACATGGGCAAGTCGTGTATCCGGTTCACGGACCCGGACGATCTCGCGCTCGACGTGATTGGCGAAGTCGTCGCCAGCACGCCCATGCAGAAGTGGATCGCGATCGCGAAGTCCGCCCACAGTCCCGAAGCGAAGGCGAATCGCAAGAGGGTCGTGGCAGGCACGTCTGAGCGCTGACCCGTTCCTGCGCGCGGCGCTGGCCGAGGCCGAGCAGGGGCTTGCGGAAGGCGGCATTCCGATCGGGTCGGTGCTGGTGCATCAGGGCACCATCATCGGCCGGGGACATAACAAGCGCGTGCAGCAGGGCAGTGCCGTGCTGCACGCGGAGATGGATGCGCTCGAGAATGCCGGGCGCCTGGCTGCCGCGGTCTACCGGGAAAGCACGCTGTACACCACGCTCTCGCCGTGCGCGATGTGCAGCGGCGCGATCCTGCTGTACGGCATCCGGCGCGTCGTCATCGGCGAAAACCAGACCTTCACTGGAGAAGAAGCGCTCCTGCGGGAGCGGGGTGTCACCCTAGATCTTGCGCAGGACCCGAACTGCATTCGCATCATGAGCAACTTCATCGAAGCGCATCCCGAGCTGTGGGCCGAAGATATCGGCGAGTAGCCGCGCCTGGCGGCTGGCCTCGGTGTCCGGCATCGACAGACCGTACTGGATGGCCTGCGCCAGCTTGTTGAGGGCCCGATGACGACGCCGGGCGGCCAAGGTGCGGGATGCGAGCGGGCGAAGGGGCCGGCGCCCATCGGCGCGCAGAAGAGTCAGTGCCATGTGGTCCTCAGCGGACGTGCTGGCCGAGTGTGAAGTTGAGGCCGACGGCGATCTGCGCGGTCGAACCATTGCCGACCGTGAGACGAAATTCGCCGAAAGGATGGACGGTGCCGCGCAGCGACTCCGCGCCGGCCAGGAGATTCACGCCGGCATCGGTGCTGGAAACGCCGCCGGCAGCCGCGCGCGAAATATTCAGCCCGCCGCCGACGTACAGCCAGTTCAGGCTTTCGGTGGCAAGACGGTACTTCAGGTCGGCGTTGATGGCGATCAGGCTGCCGACATCGACAAAGAAGTAGTCGAAGGACGGATAGAACTCGAGGTGCCGGGCGACGGGAACGCTGAGCTGTGCCCCGATGCCGAGGTCCCGGGCGTCGATGTTATAGGAGACGTGCGGACCGAGGTGCAGGCGTCCGGTCTGCGCGTGTGCGGCATGACTCAACGCGGTCGAGAGAAGTGCGGTCATCACGGCTGTGGGCAGTCGGGATGTCATCGCTTTCCTTCCAAAGGGTGTGGGTCACGCGCTGCGATCTCTCCTATTGCAACATCAATGCCATCTCGCGCCGCTATGGCAGCACTGCGCGGACTCGGCAGGACGCCCCTTTTTAGGGCAGCCCCAGCTCGTGAAGCCCGGTGACGCACCGAAGTCTTTGGAAAACCCTGGTGGAGGAAGATCATGACCACGAAGTACTCGAACCTTCGATTCAGCAGCTTTGCCAAGGGCGTGTCCCACGCCGTCGGCCGCCCATCGGCTTTCTTTATCGCGGTGCTCGTGCTGGTGGCATGGGCGCTAACGGGCCCGGTATTTCACTTCAGCGATACCTGGCAGCTGATCATCAATACGGGAACGACCATCGTGACGTTCCTGATGGTCTTTCTCATCCAGAGCACGCAGAACCGCGAGTCGCAGGCGATGCAGCTGAAGCTCGACGAGCTGATCCGCGCGCTGGCGGGCGCGCACAACTCGCTGATCGATCTCGAGAATCTCGAGGAGAAGGAGCTGCAAATGCTCCAGGCCGACTATCTCAAGCTCGCCGAGAAGGCGCGCGAGCAGCTCCAGCGTGGAAAGAAGACTGCCCCCAGCGTGGCGGACGAGGCGGCGTCCTGAGCTGAGACGCTCGCTTGCGGCGTCCCGGCACGGCCACTATCAATCGAATCGTGGTCCCCCTTCCGGTATCGTCGAGGCGCTTGCTGCGCTCGGCGCTCGCGTTGCTCGCGGCTGCCGGGTGCGCACACGGCGATTCCTTCCAGGCGCCCGCGCCTTCGAACAGCGGCCCCTTTTCGTCCGCACTTCCGCGACGCCTGACCTTCTACGCGGGCATGGATGCCACGCCGAGTGTGTCCGGCAACACGCTGGTCTTCAGCCGGCAGGGTGACGCCGAGCCCGGCCCGTACCAGCCGGGCGGCCGCGAGCGCTGCATCGCGTTCATGCCGGCCGAAGGCGGCACCATCAGCCGGACGCTGTGTCCCGACCGCCACATACCCCTGCCCGATTCCTTCGTGGATACCTGGTACGACCCGGTGCTGTCGCCGGACGGCCGGCGCATCGCCTTTACCTGGCAGCGCGGCGCGCGCGTGAGCGCGCTCGGATTTGTCGACGCCTACCTGATGGTGACGTCGCTCGATCATCCCGAAGACACGACGGGGGTTCGCCACCAGGTTCTCTGGGTCGAAACGGGAACCGCGCAGAACCCCCTGCGCGGCACGGTCGCGACCCGCATCACCTGGGAAGACGCGGGCCACCTGCTGTTCCTGGCGACCTACGAGCACATCCTGAAGGTGAAGGGCGGCGGCGCCGAGCGCGTGACCGATTCCACGTATGACGGCCTCGCGCTGCTGCGGCTGGATCTCTCGACGGGAGTGGCGACGCTGGTGCCGGGCGGTGATTCGGTGACGGCCTACGCGCCGGCGGCCGGCGGCGGATGGTGGATCGCGAAGAAGGGCGACCCGGTGGTGCGGCGGCTCGATCCCGCCACCGGCGTCGCGACGGCGGTGGGTGCCCTGTCGCGGCCGGCGGTCGACCTGGCCGACGTCGCGGGGATGCCGGTGGCGATCACGTCCGACAGCCTGTCG
The DNA here is from genome assembly GCA_043735145.1 of Gemmatimonadota bacterium. Lineage (GTDB taxonomy): Bacteria > Gemmatimonadota > Gemmatimonadetes > Gemmatimonadales > JACORV01 > DASXPG01. The sequence continues at coordinate 8,404 of JAYTEN010000155.1, forward strand.
ATCGAATGGATCGATGGCGGCGGAACGGTCCGGAGCATCGGCACCGCGACCGGAAAGCTGCACCGCCTCGCGTCGGCGGGCGGGCGGCGGTTCGTGCTGGAAGTCGAAGCCGGCTGGGATCTGTTCGGCTCGCCGCCGGACCTCTGGCTGCTCGAGCTTCCCTAACGATTCTTTGCGGCCGCGCCGATGCCCGCGGCGCGCCCGGTCGCCCACGCCCACAGGAAGTTGTAGCCGCCGATCGGTCCGAAGGCGTCGAGCGCCTCTCCGCAGATGAAGAGGCCCGCGCGCCTGCGGCTCTCCATGGTGCGCGGGTCGATCTCGGCCAGGCTCACGCCGCCGCCGGTGACTTCGGCTTTCTTGTACCCTTCGTGCCCGGTCCAGGGCAGCTCGCCGCGCACCAGTACCTGCACCAGCCGCCTGCGTTCCTCGCGCTTGAGCTGCCCGAGCTCCCGGCGTGGCTCGACATAGGCGTAGAGAATCAGCGCTTCGGCGAGACGTTCCGGCAGCTCTTCGCGCACGACCGCCAGCACGCTGCGCGGTCCCCCCGCGCCCAGTTTCGCCTCCCATGCGGCTTCGTCATGACTGGTCCAGCGGACCAGGAGCTTCGCCGGGCTCGCGCGCTCGTCGGCGCAGCGCACGGCGACGTGCGAGACATCGAGGACGGAGGGGCCGCTGTAGCCGTGATGGGTGAAGAGAAAGCCGCCGGTAGCCGTGGCGCTGCGTTGTGCCGAACGCGCTTCGATGGTCACGGTGAGCGAGACGCCCGACAGCGCGCCGAAGCGCGCGGGCTCCGCGCGCACCGGGGTCAGGGCGGCGTACGTGGGATGCATCGTATGGCCGAGGGCCCTCAGGATGCCGAGGCCGCGTCCGTCGCTGCCCGTCGCTGGGACGGAGAGGCCGCCGGTCGCCACGATGACCGCGTCGGCGTCGATCGGGGGCGCGGCATCGAGCTGCAGGCGCCAGCCGCCGCCCTCGGGGGCGATGCCGGTGACGAGCGCATTCATCATGAGCGTCGCGCCGCGCGCGGCTGCCAGAGCGAGGAGTCCGTCGCGCACGTCGCGCGCCTGGTGCGACGCCGGGAAGAGTTTGGCCGTTTCGGCTTCTTCGACGAGCGGCAGCCGGAGCTCCTGCTCGAAGAAGGCGACCTGCTCGCGCAGCGGCCAGGAGCGGATGATGTTGCGCAGGGTGTGGGGGGAGGAGTCGGTGACGAAGCGCGACTCGTCGAGCACCGAGGGGAGGATGTTGCAGCGCCCGCCGCCACTGATCAGGATCTTGCGGCCGCCGTCGGCGGTGCGCTCGACCAGCACCACTTCGGCGCCGGCCGTGGCGGCGAAGATGGCCGCCATGGTGCCCGCGGCGCCGGCTCCCACTACTACTATGCGCATGCCGGAAACCTACACGGAATCTGGAATCTGGAATCGCCTAGATTCCAGATTCCGGATTCCAGATTCCAGAGGTTCTTCCCATGCGCCGCTATCTTCGCAGCCTTTACCGCCGCTTCGTGCCGCTGCCGGTGCCTCCCTGCGAGCCGGAGACGCTGGATCTGCTGACGGCGGTGTTGCGCGCGGACTCGAGCGTCGCGGACATCGGGTGCAATCGCGGATCCATTCTGCGGGAGATCGTTCGCCTCGCGCCCGACGGACGTCACTTCGCGTTCGAGCCCAATCCAATGCTGGTCCGCAATCTCCGCCGCGCCTGGCCCGGTGTGGACGTGCGCCAGATGGCGCTGGCCGACCGTGCCGGCCGTGCGACCTTTCATCTCTACACCAACTTCGACGGCTTCAGCGGCTTCGAGGCGCACCGCGACGTGCAGGGGGGCGACGTCGAGGTCATCGAAGTCGAGACGGCGCGGCTCGACGACGTGCTGCCGGCCGATCAGCGGATCGACCTCATCAAGATCGACGTCGAAGGCGCCGAGTATCGCGTGCTGCTCGGCGCGCGCGAAACGCTGGCGCGCTGGCATCCGCTGGTGGTCTTCGAGTGCGGGAAGGGCGGCCTCGACCTGTACGGGACCGATCCCGGCGAGATCGTGGAGCTGCTCGCATCGTTCGACCTGCGCGTGTGCCCTCTCATCGGGTGGCGCACGGCGCCGGCGGTGAGCGCGGAGGCGTTCCGGCGGATGTTCGAGGAGGGGGAGCACTTCATGTGGGTTGCCAGGTTCCAGGTTTAGTTGCGCCAGCCCAGTCCGGGGCGCAATTTCTCTCCCGTGCAAGCGTCTGCCACTCCGCGCATCAAGATCTGCTGCATGGCGAGCGAGGATGAAGTCGAGCTCGCCATCAGTGCGGGGGCGCATGCGCTGGGATTCGTGTCCGCCATGCCGAGCGGGCCGGGGCCGATCGACGAAGACCTGATCGCCCGCCTGGCGGCGAGGGTTCCGCCGCCGATCGCGACGTTCCTGCTGACGGCGGCCAACGATGCCGATACGATCATCGCCCAGCAGCGCCACTGCGGCACCAACACCCTCCAGCTCGTCGACGCGGTGCAGCCGGGGACGCACGAGCGGCTGCGGACGGAGCTGCTCGGCGTGCGCATCGTGCAGGTGATCCACGTGCGCAACGAGGAGTCGATCGACGAAGCCGTTGCCGTGGCACCTTTCGTGGACGCCATCCTGCTCGATTCGGGCAACCCGACCCTGAAGATCAAGGTCCTCGGCGGCACCGGCCGGCTGCACAACTGGTCGATCAGCCGCTCGATTCGCGAAGCCGTGAACATTCCGGTATTTCTGGCCGGCGGCCTCAAGCCCAACAACGTGCGCGCGGCAATCGAGGCGGTGCATCCCTTCGGCATCGACGTCTGCTCGGGCCTGC
>JAYTEN010000156.1:0-1669 GCA_043735145.1 Gemmatimonadota bacterium
ACACGCAGCAACACCGCCGCCGCGCCATACGTCGCCGTCGTGACGATGCACAGCGACATGTACACCGCGGCATCGACGTGGAAGACCTTGTCCGTGAAGAACGCGACCGCGGACGGCCCCAGTCCCAGCCCGATGAGACTCACCGTGAACAAGTAGAGCGCGCTCGCCTGTCCGCGCATCGGGTTGGGCATGATCCGCTGCAGCGAGGCCGCGGCGATCCCCCACGGGAATGCCGAAAAAAAGAGGCCGACATTGGTGATCGTAAACATCGTCCACGCACTCGGCGCGAGCACGTAGGCCAGGTACAGGATCATCGCCATGATCGCGCCCACCGAGCCGACGCGCATGTCGGCGTCGACCACGCCGCGCTTGGCGAGGCGCGATGCGAACCAGCCGCCCGCCCAGCAGCCGGTGGCGCCGAAGAGCACGCCACCGATGCCGAGCCGCACCCCTGATTCAGCCGCCGTCCATCCCCAATGACGCTGGAAGAGTGTCGGGCCCCACGCGGTGACCGCGTAGCCGCCCATCGCCATCAACGCGAAGCCGAAATGATGGCAAAGCACCGTGACCCAATTCGATCGAATGTGTGCGAGCACCTCCGAGAACGGCACGTGCATCACCGTCCCGTCGGGGCCCGCGCCGGGGCCGCGACGGATCGGTTCACGGAACGTGAGCATCAGGAGCGCGGCGAACAGCCCCGGAACGCCGACCGCGAAGAAGACGACCTGCCACGGATGCACCGCGCCAACCACCGGCAGCATGACCTCCGTAGTCCCGGCCAGCTTCACGAGCATGCCGCCAAGCAGCAGGGCAATCCCGCCGCCGATGTAGATCGCCGACGAGTACACGCTCATGGCCGCGGAGCGCCGCTCCGGCGGGAAACAGTCGGCGATCAGTGAGTAGGCGCCCGGTGACAGGGCCGCCTCGCCGACACCGACACCCATGCGCGCCAGGAACAGTTGCCAGTACTGGCCGGCCATGCCACAGAGCGCCGTCATGCCGCTCCACAGCACCATCCCCCACGCCACGAGCCCGCGCCGGCTCATTCGGTCGGCCGCGCGTCCGAGCGGCAGCCCGAACAGCGCGTAGAAAATCGCGAACGAGAAGCCGAGCAGGTACGACATCTGCAGGTCCGTGATCTGCAGGTCGCGCCGGATCGGGGCGACGAGCAAGGTCAGGATCTGCCGGTCGATGAACGAGAAGACGTAGGCGATCGTGAGGACGAAGACAATCCACCACGCGCTCGCCGGCGACGGGTAGTCCGTCGCCGTACTGGTGGGAGGGCCGGGAGGGCGACCGGCGCCGTCGGTACCCGCGGGCGGCGGCGTCACTTCGCCTTGAACCGGGCGATCGCGTTCCGCGTGAACTCCGAGAGGACGAGCTGGCCGCTCATCGCCGCGCGTTCGGGCAGGAGGGTATCCCAGTGTTCGGTCCCCTGCCAGAAGATCTGCTTCATCATCGCCATCGCCTCGGGGTTCGCGTTGTGCAGCTTTTTCACAATCGTTCCAACCAATGAATCCAGTTCGGCGGGCGTCTCGGCCACCTTCGCATACAAGCCATGCTCCAGGGCCCACTGCGCACTGAAAAAGTCGGCGTCGACCGCGAGCGTGGTGAAGGCGCCGAGCCCGATCTTGCGCTCGATCACCGGGCCGACGACGAACGGGCCGAT